>JAKIUS010000051.1 GCA_021647445.1 Geopsychrobacter sp.
GCATACCCGGCATGGGCAATCGAAGAATAAGCGAGCATCCGTTTGATATTGGTCTGATTGAGCGCGATGAAGTTACCAACGATCATGGTCAAAACAGCCAGAACCCAGAACAGCGATGTAATATCAGCCTGGACACTGCCGAGGCCGATAATTGCAACCCGCAACATCGCGGCAAAAGCGGCGGCTTTAGGCCCGGTACTCATAAATGCAGTAACCGGAGTTGGCGCCCCCTGATAAACATCGGGGACCCACATATGAAAGGGCGCAACGCCGACCTTGAAGAGAAAGCCGAACAGCAATAGCATCGCTCCAACAATCAACATCGGATTCCCCATGATGGCGGGCATCTGACTCACATGTTGAGTAATGGCGCTGATCTTGGTTGAGCCGGTCGCGCCGTAGAGCAGCGCAACACCATAGAGCAGAAAGCCGGTCGAAAAGGCCCCCAAGAAGAAATACTTGAGCCCCGCTTCGTTGGAACGTGGATCGCCGCGAAAGAAGCCAGCCAGCACATAAAGCGCCACCGACATGACCTCGAGACCGAGGAAGATGGTCATCAGGTCGGTTCCCGAAGCCATCCACATGGCCCCAGCGGTACTAAAAAGAATCAGCGGGTAATATTCACCGACCGGGTAGCCTTCACGCCGCAGATAACCGTCAGAAATGAGGATCGTCAATCCCGCAGCAATAATAAAAATCATGCTGAAGAAAATGGCGTAGTTATCGAGCACAACACTGCCGGCAAAACCTTCTTGCGGATTGTTCCAACTCGAAACCGTAACGATTCCGGTCACAACCAGAGCAACAATACTCATCCAAGCAATATGGGTCGTGCGTCCCCGTTTGGAGAAGACCGAGACCAACAGCAACATCATACCGAAACAGCAGAGAACAACGGACGGCATTATTGCAGCCATGTTCACATTCTGCGACGCGATTTGAACCAGATTTTCCATCGAAAGCTCCTTTTGGAACCTGAAAATTTCAGCCTGTAATTATTTCAGAACAATATTCTGGGCGATCACCGGCTGAACCGGTTCAACCACGGCAACTTGCTTTGACTTCACTTGATGCAACAACAGCTCTATCGCAGGATTCATCTTGCGCAGGAAGGTGTTGGGATAGACACCGATCCAGAAGATGAAGACCAACAACGGAACCATCAGGATAATTTCTCGCGCAGAGAGATCCTTGAGATTTTCATTCTTAGGATTAGTGATCTTACCGAACATAACGCGCTGGTACATCCAGAGCATATAGACCGCAGCGAAGATAACACCGGTGGTAGCCACAACCGCATACCAGCGCAGATCACTCTCGAAAGCACCAACCAGCGAGAGGAATTCACCGACAAAACCGTTGGTCCCCGGAACACCGATCGAAGAGAGGGTCACAATCAGGAAGATGGTGGCGAAGATCGGCATTTTATGTGCCAAACCACCGAATTCACTGATCAAACGTGTATGGCGACGCTCATAGATAAAACCGACAATAAGGAAGAGCGCACCGGTAGAGATACCATGGTTGACCATCTGAATCATGCCACCGGCCATGCCCTGCATATTAAGGGCAAAGATACCCAGCATCACGAAACCAAGGTGGGCGACCGATGAGTAGGCAACCAGCTTCTTGACATCCTCCTGCATCATCGCGACCAGCGAACCGTAAATAATTCCGACCACCGACAACAATGCCAGATAGGGGATGAAGGTGTGCAGCGCTTCGGGGAAGAGCGGCATCGCAAAACGGACATACCCATAGGTACCCATTTTCAGCATAATCGCCGCCAGGATGACCGAACCGGCAGTCGGTGCCTCGGTATGCGCATCAGGCAACCAGGTATGCACCGGGAACATCGGTACCTTGATTGCAAAACTGACGGCGAAGGCCAGGAACAACCAGTGCTGAGCACTTGAAGGGATCGCCAGGTTATAGAATGCCTGAACGCCGAAGCCATCAATCGGAGCACCGGACTTTACCGCATAGTAATAGACGAAGATGATCGCCACCAGCATCAACAGTGAACCGACAGCCGTGTAGATGAAGAACTTGACCGCAGCATAGATACGGTTCTTGCCGCCCCAGATGCCGATCAAGAAATACATCGGAATGAGCATCAGCTCCCAGAAGAAGTAGAAGAGAAACAGATCAAGGGAGACAAAGGCACCAAGCATGGCCGTTTCGAGCAACAACATCAGCGCCATGAAGCCCTTGACATTCTTATCAACCGCTTTCCAGGTCGAAAGAATCGTGATCGGCGAGATGAAGGTGGTCAGCAACAGCAACCAGAGACTGATGCCGTCAACACCAAGACTGTAGTTCATCTTGAAGAAACTGCCAACGCTGATCCATTCGTGAAATTCACGATATTGCATACCACCAGAAGTGGCGAAAACTTCATCGAAAGCCAGTGGCAGACTGATGAAAAATGTGACCAGAGTCACGGCGAGGGCAAAGCTTTTCAGCAGCCCTTCGTTGTCCCGCGGGATGAAGAGTAGTATCAACATCCCCAGTAACGGGAAGAAGGTAATTAAACTAAGCAGATAATCGGCCATGTAGAAACGCTCCTTGTAGCTCTATCTCTGTTCGCTGCCGAACCCTATTAACCGAAAATGTAATAGCCGACAATGACAACAACTCCGACCACCATGCCCATCGCGTAGTTGTGCAGGAATCCCGATTGGGTATAACGCAACCCGCCACCGATCCCCTTGACCGCCCAGGCAGTGCCATTAACGATACCGTCAACAATCTTCACGTCGATCCCTTTCCAGAGAAAGGTACCAATCCGCTTGCAATTATTCACAATGACGGCGGCGTAAAGCTCGTCGATAAACCATTTGTTGTAGACCACACGCCAGAGGCCGGTGAAACTAGCGACAAACTTACCTGGCAGCGCGGGATTCTTGATGTACATAACCCAAGCCAGGAAGATACCGAAGACCGCAATTCCGACCGAAACGCCCATCATACCGAATTCGAGGGCGGCGCTGTGGGCCATCTCAGGCTTGATTTCAAGACCATTCAACTCTTGAGTATGCTCAAAAACCGGGGCCAGGAAATTCTCGAGATAATTCGGCATGTGACCGAAGATATTGCCCAGCGCATGTGGGATGCCCCAGAACCCCCCGACAACTGCCAATGTACCAAGAATCATCAAAGGCAAGGTAATAGTCAGTGGTGACTCAGGAATATGATCCTTGGCCCGCGCATCGGTCTTTTGCTCACCGAAGAAGGTCATGAAGACCAGACGGAACATATAAAACGCGGTCATACCAGCGGCAATTGCACCGACCAGCCACAACATCCAGTGGCCGCGCTCGCCTGCGAAGGCCCACCAGAGAATCTCATCCTTGGAGAAGAACCCTGAGAAGAAGGGCAGACCCGAGATCGCAATGGTCGAAACCAAGAAGGTTATGAAGGTAATCGGCATTTTCTTACGCAGACCACCCATATTACGCATATCCTGCGGATCGTCATGCAGGTGCGCCTTATGATACGCATGATGCATACCGTGGATAACCGAACCGGACCCAAGGAACAGACAGGCTTTGAAGAACGCATGGGTCATCAGGTGGAAAATACCGGCCGAGAAGGCACCAACACCCATGGCCAGAAACATGTAACCGAGTTGCGAGACCGTTGAATAGGCCAGCACCCGCTTGATATCATTCTGAGCCAGACCGATTGAGGCGGCAAAGATGGCGGTCGTGGCACCGACAACGGCAATCACCATCATGGTGTCTGGTGCCATGCCGAAGAGGCCATTCAAACGGGCGATCATGTAGACACCAGCGGTAACCATGGTCGCAGCATGGATCAGGGCTGAAACCGGAGTCGGACCTTCCATGGCGTCGGGCAGCCAGGTATAAAGTGGAATCTGAGCTGACTTACCGGTCGCACCGAGAAAAAAGGCCAGGGTCACAACGGTCACGACAACCCCACCGGTTTGCAGCAGATGAGCATTCTCGGCAATCTCGACAAAGTTGAACGTCCAGACCCCTTTGCTGCCGAGGGACCAGAAGAGAACCAGCAGGCCACACAGGAACCCGAAGTCACCAATCCGATTGACAACAAAAGCCTTCTTGGCAGCATCACCAGCACTCTTCTTGTCGAAATAGTAACCGATCAACAGATAAGAGCAGAGGCCAACGCCTTCCCAGCCGACAAACATGACCAGAGCATTGTTGCCCAGCACCAGCATCAGCATCGAGAAGCAGAAAAGATTGAGATAGGCGAAGTAACGGTAGAATCCGGTCTCACCGTGCATGTAGCCGATCGAATAGAGATGGATCAGCGTACCAACACCGGTAACAACCATGATCATCAGGGCTGAAAGCGGATCAAAGAGAAAGCCCCAGTCGATCTGCAGTTGGCCAACAGACATCCAGGATGCAATGACCTGTTGGTGGACCTTTTCCGAATCGTTCAGCAACGTGAAGAAATTGCCGCATGACACCAGAAAGGACAGGAAAATCATCAGGGTACCGATACCGCCGATAACCGCCTCGTTCCTGATCTTCTTACCGAAGAGTCCGTTAAAAACGAACCCGACGAGTGGGAAGAATGGGATGAGCCATAGATAGTCGTACATCAAACGCTCCTATTGCTTAAAAACCCGTAGGACGGGAATCAATTACCATTTCAACATGTTGAAGTCGTCAGTATCGATCGACTCACGATTGCGGTAAAAGGCGATCATCAACGCCAGACCTACGGCCGCTTCGGCGGCGGCAACGGTCATGACGAAGAACACAAAAATCTGACCGTCCATATTCTGTAGATGACGCGATAACGCGATAAATGTCAGGTTGACTGCATTGAGCATCAGCTCAATACACATAAAAATTACGATGGCATTCTTTCTCGTCAGCACCCCGAAGGTTCCAATGGAGAAGATGATCGCACTCAGAATCATGTAGTGATATACGGTAATCATTGTTAGCTCCCGAATCCGTTCCGTTTAAACTTCGCGTTTCGACAGGACTACCGCCCCGATAATTGCCACCAGCAGAAGGATGGAAGCAATTTCAAACGGAAGCAGGAAATCAGTGAACATAGCCCGACCGATCAATTCGGTATGGCCGTAACTTTTAATGGTCTGGGTCGTGATATCGCCAACGGTACCGGTCGGGATACTGCGGCGGATGAAAAAATTCGTCACGATCAGCATCAGGATCGACATACCGCCACCCCAGACCAGAGCATGGGTATAACGCTTCTTCACGGCCGTGCCAAGATTGAGCAGCATGATGACAAAGACAATCAGCACCATAATCGCACCGGCATAGACCATAATCTGAATTGCCGCCATAAAAGGCGCATCCAGAGTGATGTACAGCACGGCAAAGCAGATGAAGGTCGTCACCAACCAGAGCGCGCTATTGACCGGGCTACGAGACTTGGTCACATAAAACGCAGAAAAGATTGAGACCACTGCGAAGAGATAAAAGAGTATCGATAACATGTTGCGCCAGCTCCTTATTTAAGAAGACGTTCTTTTTCGAAATTAAAATCTTCCCGCTTGAAATTTGCCAACTCATACTTGTCGGTCATTTCAATCGCCTCAACCGGGCAGGCTTCGACGCAGTAGCCGCAGAAGATACACCGCAACAGGTCGATCTTGTAGACCCTGGGATACTTCTCGCCCTGCTCGTTTTCAGCCGATTCAACAGTGATGCATTTCGCCGGGCAAACGGTCGGGCAGAGATAACAGGCAACACACTTCTCACGGGTCTGAGTCGGCACCAGACGGTGCAATCCGCGAAAACGTGGGGACATTTCAAGTTTCTGTTTCGGGTATTCAACGGTCGTGCTGTGCCCCGGAAGCAGATGTTTGAACGTAATACTTAGTCCTTTGGCAAACTCTTTAAACATATCTATCCTCGCCTTATAAAAGGATTACTGCCAGAGCAGAACTGCGATGGCAGTCACTACAATGTTTCCAAGTGCCAGCGGAATCATCACTTTCCAACCCAGCTGCATCAGTTGGTCATAACGCAAGCGCGGGAAGGTTGCGCGGATCCAGATAAAGAAGAACATGAACCCGAAAACCTTGACCAGGAAGTTGATCCACCCGTAAAACGGCCCGTCCCAACCACCGAGAAAGAGTGTCGTTGCGATAGCACTGATCGTGACCATGTTGGCATATTCGGCCATGAAGAAGAGAGCATACTTCATAGAGGAATATTCGGTACAGAAGCCGGAAACCAACTCGGTCTCGGCCTCGGGTAGATCGAAAGGAGTCCGGTTGATCTCTGCCATGGAACCGACAACAAAGAGACCAAAGGCCAGGGGCTGACTGAAGATATACCAGTTGTGCATCCAACTCGGCAGGGCGGTAATTCCCCAGAGCACTTCCTTCTGGGCCGCTACAATACCACTTAAGCTCAGGGTTTCAGAGAGCATGAAGATGGTAATAATCGACAGGCCAGCCGCCAATTCGTAAGAGATCATCTGCGCCGAGGCACGGATACCACCGAGCAGTGAATATTTACTGTTGGAGGACAACCCGGCCAGTACGATTCCGTAGACACCGAGACCCGCCATCGCCAGGATAAACAGAATGCCGATATTCAGATCAGTGATCTGCATCGGGATCAGGTAGGTCACACCATGAAAGGTGAAATGATAATCGCCACCGAAGGGGATAACGGCCATCGAAATCAGGGCCGGAGCCAGAATCATCATCGGGGCCAAAACAAAGGCAAATTTTGACGCCTCGTTCGGAATAATATCTTCTTTAAAGAAAAGCTTGATTCCATCGGCGATAGGCTGCAGCAAGCCATTCGGACCTGTCATTGTAGGTCCAAGACGGGTCTGCATGCGGCCGATAACCTTCCGCTCGACCCAGGTCGCATAGGCTACGATACCCATCAGCACGCTGAAGGCGACGATAATCTTCACCAACATGGCTGCTGCCCAGAGGGCCGGGGCGTTTGAGAGGCTCAATACTTCTGGCGTCATGACCATCCTCTTTCTTAACGTTTATGGCGTTGTGCCGTTACTGCGGACTGATCCGCAATCTGTGAGAAATTATTTGCTGACGTCGACTGCGATAGCAGCCTGACCGCTATAGATACGATTCAGTCCAAGCGAACCAAAATGGTAAGGAGCAAAGAGCACCCCTTTTGACAAACGACGATCAACCTTGGCCACCGCAGAGATCTCAGTGCCTCCCGCCTTCAGCTTGACCAGATCGCCATCGACAATTGCCAACTCCTGCGCATCTTCTCGGCCGAACTCAATGTACGGCTCGGCGACGACCGCTATGGGTCCCTTGGCATGCAGGCTGGTGGTTCCACTGTGATAGAGCGCGCTGCCGACGACCAGCTGATACTTGGCGTCAAGCGCCTTGCCACCTTCAACCGCAACCAGGTTGCGCGTCTCAGGAGCCAGATTATCACTCCCCCAGACATAACCCTGTGGACCGATCATCTCCAGACTGACCATCTCATAACCAGGTGTCACGGCCGCAAGTTGGGCAAAAGTGAGCGCCTCATCAGCGGGGACCGTCACACCTAATCCGGCGAGCAACGCCTGAAAAATGGCAAAATCTGTTTTGGCTTCTCCCGGAGAGGTAATCCCCTGATTAAGCCGCTGGATGCGTCGTTCGGCATTGGTGACCGTGCCGTTTTTCTCAGCGAAGCTGGCAGCAGGCAGGACAACATCGGCCTTGCGCGCTGTCTCGCTGAGGAAAAGATCCTGCACCACAACAAAACCAGTTTTATCGAGCGCCTTTTCGGCCAGGTCCTTATCAGGATACGAGACCAGCAGGTCTTCACCGGTGATGTAGAGAGCCTTCAATGTGCCATCTGCGGCAGTCTTAAGCATCTCAACTGCCCCCAAGGCCCCAGCAGCCGGCAAGATCTGTAAATCGATCGCTCCCTGGCTGTTACTCTTCTCACCACAAAGATAGAGACCCGAACCACTGCGGCCGGCAATCCCAGTCAGCAATGAAAGATTTGCAACAGCGGTTCCCAGTTCACGACTATGTGCGGTGTAAGGAAGTCCATAAGCGAGCAGGATGGCGGCATTCTCGACCGTCGCCAACTCTCTAGCACTCTGTTTGATCCCCTCGGCGTCAACTCCGGTCGCAGCGGCTACGGCATCAACTCCATAATCAGTTAAAGCGACCTTGAGTTCCTCTACACCCTGCAGACCTTCAGTCTTGGCCAAGCCTTCATCGAGCAGGAAGCGACACATGGCGTTGAGGATATTGACCTCAAGACCAGGCTTGTGCAACAGGGTTCGGGCATGCGGCA
>JAKIUS010000052.1 GCA_021647445.1 Geopsychrobacter sp.
CTCCCCCATGACAACTCTTGCCGTTGGGGCTATACCGCTTTCCTCAATCGCTTGCGGCAATTGTACCCAAGTGGTTTCAACCACGCACTGGGTGCGCAGGCTTGCATCTGCCACAATGGCTGCCGGTTCATCGGGTCTGCGACCGCCATCCAGCAATTTTTGCGTAATCTGGGGGGCGTGTTTAAGCGCCATATAGATTACCAGAACCTGCGAGCCACGGGCAATCTGCGCCCAGTCAACCCCATGGGGCACCTGACCATTGGCGTCATGGCCGGTAATAAAAGTCACCGTCTGGTTGGTGTCGCGGTGGGTGACTGGAATACCGGCGTAAGCCAGCCCGCCAATGCCAGCGGAAATGCCCGGGACGATGCGAAAAGGGATATTGCTTTCAACCAGACTTAAAGCTTCTTCGCCGCCGCGACCAAAGACAAAAGGATCGCCGCCCTTGAGGCGCAACACGCGTTTGTTTTCGCGCGCAAGCTCAATCAGTCGTAAGGATATATCGCGCTGTTTGGGCGAAGGCTTGCCGCCGCGCTTGCCGGCATATTCGATAATTGCTCCATCGCGGGCAAATTTCAGAATTTCAGGATTGACCAGAGCATCATGAATAATCACGTCTGCGTGGCGCAAGCCATGCAGGGCCAGCACCGTCACCAGACCGGGGTTTCCGGGGCCAGCACCGGTAAGCCAGACCCAGCCCGGCTCGAAGGGGGGCATATTGTCAAAAGGATCAATCATTATGCGATTACACTACACTATATTCTCGTTTGTGACCTAGCTTTGATGATCTATAACAGTGGTTATGAGCCGCAAGCCACAACAAAAATTACGTCAGGGATGGACAACGGGAGCGTGCGCAACGGCGGCCACCCGCGCAGCTTTGACAGCACTCATAACCGGTGAGTTTCCCGACCCGGTCACCATCACCCTGCCCAAAGGCCAGACGCCCGCATTTGCTCTTGCGCGAGAGGAAAAAAACGACGATTGGGCCAGCGCCAGTATCATTAAAGATGCAGGTGATGATCCCGATGTCACCCATGGAGTCGAGATCGGCGCGCGGTTGAGCCGAATCGCCGGTGAAGGTATCGAATACGTTGCGGGTGTTGGTGTTGGCACCATCACCAAACCGGGGCGGGCACTGTCGGTTGGTGAACCGGCGATCAACCCGGTACCGCGCCGCATGATCGCGACCGCCCTGCGCGAGGTTTTTCCGTGCGGTGGGTTTCGGGTTGAAATCTTTATCCCCGCAGGCGAAGCCCGCGCGCTTAAGACCATGAATGCGCGACTCGGCATCATCGGCGGGCTGTCGATCCTTGGTACCACCGGCATCGTGCGGCCGATTAGCCATAAGGCCTGGACCGATACCCTTGAGGTCGAGATCGATGTCGCTTTGGCCAGCGGTTCTCGCCCGCTGGTCTTAAGTACCGGGCGTAGCAGCGAGGCGGCAGCAGTCAAATATCTGGAGAAACTCCCCGAAGAGTCCTTTGTGATGATGGGCGACCATATCGGCTATTGCCTTGAGGCCTGTGCGCGTAAAGGGGTGCCGCGCCTGGTGCTGGCCGGGCAGTTCGCCAAGCTGATTAAAATCGCCTGCGGTCACCCCCAGACCCATGTGCGTAATTCGCGTCTCGACCTGGGGCAGGTGCAACGTTGGGCCGAACAGATCCCCCTTGACCCTGCCGACATTTCACGGCTAGAGTTGGCCCATACTGCGCGCGATATTTTTGTCGGTTTCGGCCCTGATTCAGCCCTGATCGACAGGGTTGCAACCGAAGCCCTGAACCAATGCCGAAAAATTCTCCCTGCAGCCGAACTGCAGATATTGTTGGTCGATTATCGGGGAACGGTCGTGCGAACATTTACCGATTGAGTGACTCTGCGCCTTAAGGAGGCTGCCATGAAAACCATCCATGTGATCGGAGCCGGGATCGACGGCCAGGAAGCCTTCGGCACCCAGGCCCTTGAACGGATTCGCGAAGCCGACCTCTTGTGCGGCGGCGAACGACTGCTGGCGCTCTTTCCTGATTTTGCTGGAGAACGGCTGGTCATCGACCGGAAGTTAAGTGGGCTGGTTGAAATTCTGCACCGTCATCAGGGGCGCTGTGTGGTACTCGCCTCGGGTGACCCGCTCTTCTTCGGTATCGGTCGCTATCTGTTGCGCAACCTGCCCGATAACCTGCTCGAATTTCTGCCCAATGTGACATCGGTGCAGTACGCCTTTGCTAAAATCCGCGAACCCTGGGATGACGCGGTCTTTATCTCGGTACATGGCCGGGGCTTGCAGAAGGCGGTCGACCGCATCGTGGCCAACGACAAAGCTGCGATTCTGACCGATGCCGTCAATACCCCGGCGGCGATTGCCAAGGCACTGCTCGAACGTGGGCGTAGCGGATATCGTGCCTATCTGTGTGAAGATCTCGGCACTGAAGCAGAGCGGATCCGCATCACCAGTATTGCAGAGCTGGCCAAAACCGAGGCCGCTCCGCTCAATGTGCTGCTACTGGTGCGCGAATTTGATAATGAAGATCAGGCCTATGTGCCGACCCTTGGGATTCCCGATGATGAGTTTGCCACGGTCAAGAAACTGATCACCAAAGAAGAGGTACGGGTTGTTACTCTGGCCAAACTGAAGCTGCGTCATGATATGTGCCTGTGGGATATCGGGGCCGGGTCGGGTTCAATTTCGATTGAAGCGGATCACCTGTTGCCCAACGGGCTGATTTTCGCGGTCGAGCGCAATGAAGAATGTCGCCGTTTTATCAAGCAGAACCTGCAGAAGTTCAATACGCGCAATGTCCAACTGGTCGAAGGGGATGCTCCCGCATGCCTTGAAAATCTGCCTGATCCCGATCGGGTCTTCATCGGCGGTTCCGGCGGGCATTTGTGGGATATCCTTGATCTTGTCGATCAACGTTTGACCAGCGGTGGACGCATCGTCTTGAACGCCATCACCCTTGATACCCTGACCTCGGCCAGCGAGTTCTTCGGCAATGCCGGTTACGAACTAGAGGTGGTGACGGTCAATATTTCGCGCACTCGACCGTTGACCAGTTACAAGATGTTTGAGGCCTATAATCCGGTTTATATTTTGACTGCGGTAAAAGGTTGATGGCGTCGCAAAAATATCGCCCAGCTGCGTTGTCGGAGGGGATCAAGATCTTGACATACTGGCGTATGCCTGCGTCCTTGATTCCCACCGCAGCCTTGCTGGACAAAATTTTTGCTTAGCCATCAGGTTATTTTTACTGATTTGGACAACTTGAATGAACAATTTTGAAATAGCACCGGGTGAAGTCCTCTTTGTCGGTGCCGGTCCCGGTGACCCTGAGTTGATCACCGTTAAGGGACTTAAGGCATTGCAGCAGGCTGAGCTGGTGGTCTATGCCGGATCGCTGGTTAACCCGGAATTGCTGGATGAATGTGTCCCCGCTTGTGAGGTCCATGACAGTGCGCCGCTCAATCTTGAACAGGTTTTGCAAATTCTGATTGCCGGAGCCAAAGGCGGTAAAAAGGTCGTGCGTTTGCATACCGGCGACCCGGCGCTTTACGGTGCGATTCAGGAGCAGATGGAAGCCCTAGATGCGGCGCGTATCTCTTATCGGGTGATCCCCGGAGTTACTGCAACCTTCGCTGCCGCTGCCAGCCTCAAGCAAGAGCTGACTCTGCCCGGTGTTTCACAAACTCTGGTTCTGACCCGTCTTGCTGGTCGCACTCCGGTGCCGGATTCCGAGGCTTTGCGCAATATTGCGCGCATCGGTGGCAGCATATGTCTTTATCTCTCAGTGGGGATGATGGATAAGTTGGTCACTGAACTGTTAGCTGGTGGGGTTTTTACCCCGCAGACGCCGGTGGCGGTGGTCTATCGTGCGAGTTGGCCGGATGAGAAGATTGTTGAGGGGAGCTTGGCAGATATCGCTGAGCTGGTCGCTGATGCTGGGATTACGCGTCAGGCGTTGATTTTGGTGGGGGAGGTTTTGAAGGCGCGACAGCAGGGGGTGCCGGAGAAGTCGAAATTGTATGATGCTGGGTTTGCGCATGGGTATCGGGATAAAAATTAGGGGCAAGGTCGTCGGGTCTCGGCCCGACAGCCGACTTCGTTTTCTTTGTAAGGCCGCAAAGAAAACGAAGCAAAAGAAACGACCTTCTATTTCTGTCGCGTGCTTGCGGTGCTTCGTTGCACTTGAGGATGTCGGATAGACCAAACGAGATCTTATCGCTGATGGACCAAAGTGCGAAAAGGCCCCGGCTCGCAAGCTCACACGGGCTAAACGGTAAAGGTTGTGGGAACAATGGGAAAGTCGACCGGGATCTGCCGGTTTTATGTTTTTCAACTCTTCCCGTGTGACGCCGCCGGAGCTTCATGCTGATTTTGAGGAATTCGAGCGAGGATGTCTGAGCCGCAGGCGAGTTTTCGAGTGAGCTCAAAAACGGCATGAAGCGCAGGGAACCCGCCACCGGCGGGCAAGGAGTTCGGGCGCATTTCTTTGCTTCGTTTCTTTGGGCGTGCAAAGAAATGAAGGTGCCGTGCGGGGGCGCAACCCCGCGACTTAAGTCTTTAGCGTTTGTCAGGTCACAACTAGGCAAAATAATCCAATTTAAGTAATTAACTGCCATGAAGTTAGCCATCATCGCCATCACCAGCGGCGGCGCAACCCTCGCCAGAAAACTCCACAGTCAGGTCGAAAAGGCCGAACTTTGGCTGCCTGAGAAGTTTCGCCAGGCCGACCTGGCCAATTATTATCCTGAAAAACTGGCCGAAGTTCTGCCGCATCTATTCAATCGCGTCGATGGCCTGGTCTGCATCATGGCCAGCGGCATCGTAGTGCGCCTCCTCGCCCCGCATATCAAAGGCAAGGATCAGGATGCCGCCGTCGTTGTCTGCGATGAAGCCGGTCAGTTCGCCATAAGTCTGCTCTCCGGGCATCTTGGAGGTGCGAATCAACTAGCGACTGAAGTGGCTGAAATCCTTGGGAGCCAACCGGTGATCACCACCGCGACCGACGTCAATAACCTGCCCGCTTTCGATGAGGTCGCCCGTCAGCAGAATATGACCGTGGAGCCCCTCGAACGCATAAAGCTGCTTAACGGTCTCCTTCTCGATCAGAAATCGATCAGTCTTGTCGATGCCAGCGGCCGAGTTGCCGAAGCATATCAGGATATTTCCCATGTTAGTGTCGCACGCAGCTTCGCCGATGCCCTGACTGGTACCAGTCAAGGGCTGGTTTTCGTCAGTAATCGTTATCTGCGCCAGCTTGAGACGCAAAATAACCTGCTGGCCTTGCGTCCGCGTAACCTGATGATCGGTATCGGCTGCAATCGAAATACCTCTGCTGAGGAGATCGAGGCCGTGGTGCGAGAGACCCTGCAACAGGCTTTTCTCGCTTTTGCCAGTATCGGTGTGATCGCCAGCATTGATGCCAAGCAGGATGAACTCGGACTGTTGGCTTTTGCAGCAAAGTATCGTCTGCCCCTGCAGTTTTATGCTGCTGATCAACTCAACCAGATTGAAGCTCCGACGCCAGACTCAAAATACGTTAAAAAAGCGGTCGGTGCCAAGGGGGTCTGTTAGCCAGCCGCAATCCTGGCGGCAAGGGGTGGGCGCTTGCTGGTGAAGAAGAAGAAGAGCGGCAACGTGACAGTGGCCGTGGCTGAAGCAGAGGTCAGGAAATGCGTACCAACGCATTTGAGTCGCCAAAGAGCAAGGCCGTCCATCGGGTTTTTCAGTGCCTGAGAATTGAGATATTATGGTTATAGATGAGTTACTGCAACAGGATGAAGGCAAGATCCTTGAATTTAAACGCGATCTATCCTCGCCACAAAATTTACTGAAAGCTCTGATCGCTTTTGCCAATACAGCTGGTGGCAAAGTAATAGTCGGTGTCAACGACAAGACTCGCTTACCGATAGGGATCGACAAACCTCTCGATGAAGAGGAGCGGCTCTGCAATCTAATAGCTGACTCTATCAGCCCCCGTTTGGTTCCGAATATCGAAATGACGACTATTGCCGGCAAAACTTTGCTGGTGGTTGAAGTCTTCCTGAGTGGTTCACGACCACACTTTCTGAAAGCAGAAGGCCCGGAGAGCGGTGTCTATGTGCGGCTCGGTTCGACAAATCGCCAGGCGGATCGAGAATTGATTGCTGAGTTGCGCCGCACTGCTGAAGGTGTTGCTTTTGACGAGTTGCCCCTGTCCGACCTTTCTGTCGACGATCTGGACTTGGCGGCGATTAAGACCCTGTTCCACGATAAACGTGACCTTGGAGAGAATGACCTCTGCACTTTGCGGTTGTTGACCAAAGAGCAGGGACGGCTTGTGCCGACCAAGGGAGCGATGTTGCTCTTTGGCAAAGATCGAGAGAGATATTTCCCCGATGCTTGGGTGCAGTGCGGGCGCTTTGTCGGCAAGGATAAGGCAGAAATATTTGACCACATTGAACTGTACGATCATCTGCCGCAGGCGGTCGACAGTATCATGCTGTTTCTGAAAAAACATGCCATGCGCAGTGCCGATTTTTCCGAGGTTCGCCGCAAAGATGTTTGGAGCATCCCCCTCGGTATCCTACGCGAAGCCGTCATTAATGCTCTGGTGCATGCCGATTATTCCCAGCGTGGAACACCCATTCGCATAGCCTTTTTCGATGATCGCATAGAAATCGAAAACCCTGGCATTCTGCTGCCGGGGATGACTATCGACGACATGCGCCAAGGGGTATCAAAAATCCGCAACCACGTCATCGCCCGTATGTTCCGCGAATTAAATCTGATTGAACAATGGGGCAGTGGTGTGCGCCGTATCTTCAAAGAGGCTGCAGAACAGGGACTACCTGCACCCGAGATCGTTGAGATTGGAATGCGCATGCGGTTTATCGTGCCGTTGTCTGAGATGCTCATTTTGCAGACAAGTGCCGAACAAGTAACCGAACAAGTAATCGAACAAGTAATCGAACAAGTAACCGAACAAGTAAGGCGCATACTCAATTGCCTTGAACACAAACCTCTTGGTGCCCGTGATGCCATGCATAACCTTGGTTTACGCCATCGACCGACTTTTTTCTACGACTACCTGCAGCCAGCAATAGATGCCGCCTTGGTTGAAATGACTCAACCTGAATCACCCAAGAGTCCAACACAGAAATACCGGTTGACGAATAAAGGAATAGCCTTCCTGACCAGGCACTTTCACTCGGAGTCTGGCCAATGAAGATAAGAGATAAATATTGATATGCAAAAAAAACTATTCGTCATCGGCTTAGGGCCGGGTGACGCCAATCATATGACCCCGGCGGCCTTAGCCGCCATCGAATCTTCGAGCATCGTCACCGGTTATCAGGTTTATCTCGATCTGATTAGCGAGCTAATTGCCCATAAGGAGACCTTCTCGACCGGCATGCGCCAGGAGACCGAACGTTGTCGCGCGGCCCTGCGCCGTGCCGGTGAAGGCGCGGTTGTGGCGTTGGTGTGTAGCGGCGATGCCGGAATCTACGGCATGGCGGGATTGGTGCTGGAACTGCAACAGCTTGAGGGGCCGTCCGATGTTGAGGTTGAGGTCGTTCCCGGGATTTCGGCGGTCCAGGGTGCGGCCGCCCGACTCGGTGCGCCCTTGATGCATGATTTTGCGGTCATTTCGCTCTCTGATCTGCTCACGGATTGGATGCTGATTCGCCAGCGGCTCGATGCCGCCGGTCGCGCTGATTTTGTTGTCGCGCTGTATAACCCCAAGAGTCGTGGCCGCACAACCCAGATTGGTGAGGCGCGTGAGATCCTGCTGCGACATCGCGCTCCCGAGACTCCGGTCGGTATTGTGCGGAATGCCTGTCGCGCGGGTGAAGAGGTCTGTGTGACAACACTGGGTCAGATGCTCGAAGCCGAAATAGACATGTTTTCGGTGGTGATCATCGGTAATAGCAGCACTCGGATTGACGATCAGGGGCGGATAGTCACGCCACGCGGTTATGCGAAGAAACGCGAGGCGTTAGGTGTGAGGGGTGAGAAGGGCAACCTCAAACCTCGAACATCGAACATCGAACTTGTCTCGGCTCTATTTATCGGCGGCACCGGTTCTGATGTCGGCAAGAGCGTGATCAGTGCTGGTCTGTGTCGCATCTTGAAACGACGCGGTTATCTGGTCGCGCCTGTGAAGGCGCAGAATATGTCGAACAATTCGGCGGTGACGCCGGGT
>JAKIUS010000053.1 GCA_021647445.1 Geopsychrobacter sp.
AAACCACGCTCTCGACCGACCCGCGACGCAGGCTGATCGGGGATGATGAGCACGGCTGGGACAGCGAAGGTGTCTTTAACTTCGAGGGTGGCTGCTACGCCAAGACGATCAACCTTTCGGCTGAAAATGAGCCGGAGATCTTCGGTGCGATCAAGCGCAACGCCCTGCTTGAAAATGTCGTTGCCGACGCCAGCGGTAAGATTGATTATACCGATGGTTCCAAGACCGAGAACACCCGGGTCTCTTACCCGATCGATCATATTGAAAATCATGAGCCGAGTCTCAAGGCGAGTCATCCGCAGAACATCATCTTTTTGACCTGTGATGCCTTTGGCGTGCTGCCTCCGGTCTCGAAGCTGACCAAAGAGCAAGCGATGTACTACTTTCTCTCCGGTTATACCGCCAAAGTCGCAGGTACCGAGCGCGGTGTTACTGAGCCTCAGGCAACCTTTTCCGCCTGCTTCGGTGAAGCCTTCTTGCCACTGCACCCGACGGTCTACGGTAAACTACTCGGCGAGAAGATGGACGAGCATGGGGTGAATGCCTACCTGGTCAATACCGGCTGGGCTGGCGGCGGTTACGGCGTCGGCAAGCGCATGAGTATTAAGGCGACCCGCTCCTGCATCAATGCGATTCTCGATGGCAGTATCAAAAATTGCGTGTTCGAAGAGACCGCTTTTTTCAAGTTGAGTATTCCCAAGGAGTTGCCGGGCGTTGATACCGCGTTGCTTAACCCACGTAATGCCTGGGCTGCTAAGGATGAATTCGATACCACGGCCAAAAAATTAGCCGGCATGTTTGTCGAAAATTTCAAGAAATATGTTATTGAGGGTGATGTCGATTTTACCCAGTTTGGACCTAAAATCTGATCAATAATGGCCAGAATAAGATGACTGACAAGGCGGCTGATTTCGATCGGTCGCCTTGTTTTTTATATGGAATTTTGGATTCTTGACAGAAGCTAAAACAAAAATAATAATGACGGTCTAAGTTTGTCGGATTTTGACAGACCTGTCGCGCGAAAGAAGGTTGTCATATGGGCAGCGCAACGCACTCTGCAGTCAGATCTTGGACCATTGGATGTTGAACGGCGAGTTTGCCTTAATTGAGCGTATTCGCCGGCGTGCCAGCAGCTTGCCTGCGATCACCCTCGGGATTGGCGATGATTGTTCTGCGCTGCGGGTTCCACCCCATCATGAGTTACTGACCAGTACCGATCTGCTGCTTGAGAATGTGCACTTTCGCCTCGATTGGACCGACATGTATAGCATCGGGTTCAAGTCGGTAGCGGTTAATGTCAGTGATATTGCGGCGATGGGAGCAGAACCCCTCTCGTTTCATCTAGCTGTGGGCCTGCCCGTTCACTTGACGTCCCAGCAGATAGATCTATTTTTGGATGGGGTTTTCGACGCCTTGCAGAAATACCGTTTATCGTTAGCCGGTGGTGATACCTGCCGTTCTGAAGGTCCGCTGATGATTGCCGCAACGGTACAGGGAATCGCGGCGCAAGATCGAATGGTCAGGCGTAGTGGCGCTCAGGAGGGTGATGACCTCTGGGTCTCCGGTAGTCTGGGCGACAGTGCCCTGGCACTCAAGAGACTCCAGGCGGGAACCGCGCTCTCCAAGTTTCTGGCGCAACGCCACCATCGCCCGGAGGCGCGGGTCGACTTAGGACAGCGTTTGGCGAAACAGGGGCTTGTCACGGCGATGCTCGATCTTTCCGATGGTCTGCTCGGAGATTTGCGTCACCTGCTCGATGAATCTGGTGTCGGCGCACGGCTTGAACTGGAGCGCCTGCCCCTCTCTGCCGAGTTTCGTACCGCCTTGTCCGCTCAACCGGAACTGATCGATCTGGCACTCTGTGGCGGGGAAGATTACGAACTGCTCTTCAGCGCTGCCGCGCAGCAACGAGGGGCACTTAAAGTGTTGGCGCAGGAATTATCACTGCCTCTGCAGCGCATCGGCGGCCTGACGTCGGGATCAGAAATCCACATTTTTCGGCCCGATGGAGAGCTCTATACCCCTCAACAGGCCGCTTTTGATCATTTTAGATCCCAAAAGGATAAGGTTTGTGAATAATCTTTCACCCGGCACAGATGATCAGGCTTCAAAGTATGTCGGTGAGCAACTGTTTGTCGGGAGCGATTTATCGGAGAGTGATTTTTCAGAAATCCGGAATATCCTGTTTGCGGGTTGCGGTTTTGATCTCGATGGCTATAAGGATCGATGTATCAAGCGGCGGATTGCCGCGCGGATCAGAAGCCTGGGGTTTCGTAAGGCCAGCGAATATATTGAGCTGTTGGGCCGGCAGAAACAGGAGCAGGAACAACTTCTCGAAGCCTTGACGATTCATGTTTCGCAATTTTTTCGCAACCCGACTACCTTTGCTGCACTCGAAGAGAAATATTTACCCGAATTACTGCGCAAGCGACGCACGCAGGGAGAATTGCGCATCTGGAGTGTCGGCTGCGCTGGAGGGGAAGAGCCCTATTCCATCGCCCTGCTCTGTGATGAACTCGGCGGTGCCGATGATCGTATCTCGATTGTCGGCACTGATGTCAGCGCAGATATTCTTAAAAAAGCACGGTCGGCGGTTTATGATGCACATCGCCTGATCGAGGTGCCGGAGGCTGTTCTCCGTCAGTACTTTATGCGTGAGGGGCTTCGTTACAGCTTAAATCGTCAAATCTGCAAAAAAGTACGCTTTATAAGGCATGATATATTACAGGATCGACCTTTGCCTTGGGCCGATATGATTTTGTGTCGCAACATGCTGATCTATTTTTCACGTCAGGAGCAAGAGCGAATTTTGCGCACCTTAGCCGCGACTCTGGTTCCCGATGGGGTGCTGGTGTTGGGACGCGCCGAAACCATGGTCAGCGATAGTCGTGAGCTTTTCAAGTGTGTCGATCCAGCGGAAAGAATCTATCGCAGGCGCAGAGACGAGTTGGAATAGGCAAGGCTCCTGGCGGCCTGTGGGGCTTGCCTATTTTTGGAGCCCCGGTTCCTGGTTGTAGTGGGATCCTTTTGCGGCTAAGAGGGGGTGGATAAATTGCGTTACTTTGACCATTATGGGTGCATAAGCGACAAACAACTGAGTGGGAGATAAGTTCCATGCGCATCGAAATCAGTCACAAATTTGTTCTCGGGTTCGTGGTGGTGGTCGGGTCGATAGTGTTTCTCAACTATCTGGTGCCGACTCTCGGTTTTATCCCCCTGCCATTTCAGCAGTTTGTCACGACCTTAGGAGCCTTGTTGGTCGGTCTGCTCTTCGGTTGGATCTTTTCCAAGGCCTTTACTTCCAATATCGGGGTTCTTACGACCGGTGCCGAGCGACTCAGCCATGGCGATTTGAGCCGTAAACTTAAATTACGCAAGAGTCTGGTCTCGGATGAAACCGAGGATTTGGCTGATTCCTTAAATAAGGTGGTCGAAAACCTGCGTAAGTTGGTCGGGAAAATCCGCAGCTCATCGGTGCGGGTCAATGAATCGTCCCAGGGCCTTAGTGCCTCGGCCGAAGAGATGACAGCCTCGTCTCACGAGGTTGCCGGAGCCATCGAACAGATCAGCCGCGGCGCCGAGACTCAGGCTGAAATGGTCGAGCGGGTCTCACGGGTGGTGCGGGAGATGGCCGATTCTATCGAGAAAATTACCGCGTCGGGTCAGATCCTTTCCCACTCTGCCGAAGAGACCACACGTACCGCCAGAGAGGGTGGTGAGTTGTCGCATGCGACCCTCGAGAAGATGAAGCATGTCTTGAGTGAGGTCGAGAAAAATGGTCGTCAGATGGTTTCATTCAGCGAGCATGTACAGAAGATCGGTTCAATTATCGATGTTATCACCGGTATCGCGCAAAAAACCAATTTACTCGCCTTAAATGCCACCATCGAGGCCGCGCGCGCTGGTGAATATGGTCATGGTTTTGCCGTAGTTGCCGAGGAGATCAGCAAGCTGGCCGATAGTACCAGTGAATCAGCCGGTGAGATTACGCGTCTGATCGATACGACCCGCGAGGAGAGCCTGCGGGTTCATCAATCGATGCTCGACAGTGTTCGTTCCATCGATGCCGGGCGTGAAGCGATCGATGCGACCAGCGGAGTGTTTCTGACGATTATAGAAAAGGCTGAAGATGCTCAGTCCAAGTCGAATAATATTACCGTTCTGGCTGAAAAACAGAATCGAGGGTCAGGTGATATCGTGAGCGCCATCGAAGAGATCGCACGGGTTGCCGAGGATAACGCGGCGGCCACCGAAGAGGTCTCGGCAGCCACCGAAGAGCAATCGGCTTCGATGGAGGAGTTGACCTATGCTTCTCAGAAACTGGCGCAACTTGCTGAAGAATTATTGACTTCGGTCAGCAGTTTTAATCTCGGCTCCGAAGAAGGATCCTAACTGCTCATGACCCTGCTGCTCCCTTTCATGCTCGGTGCAGAGCGCTACGGTCTGAAATTGACCGAAATTCAAGAGGTTGTCGAAGAGGTTGAACCTTACTATCTTCCGGCGGCACCTCCTGAAGTTATCGCCGCCGTCAACGTTCATGGCAGAATCTTGCCGGTCCTTGACCTGGCCCTTTGTCTTGGCTTTGCGCCGAGCCCTAGGGGCGAGCGGATGATCGTACTCTCGCGCCCTGATTTTGCGTTGGTCTTAGCGGTGCATCAGATAGAGTCGATGCTGACCGTTGATCTTGAACAGGCCACTCTAAGTCAGAGTGATGCTCCTGAGGATTGTATCTGTGGTGTCGTGAACTGGCATGGCCAGATGATCAGTCTCCTTGACCTTGATCAGTTGCGTAAACTTGTTGAAGAGAAATGTATTGTCCCTGGAGGTGATCGTGTCCCAGCGTGTACTGATCGTAGATGATGCCCTGTTCATGCGCAATTTATTGCGTGATATTTTTTCGGATGCCGGTTGGGAGATTGCCGGCGAAGCCGCCGATGGTAACGAAGCGTTGCAGAAGTTTCAGCAGTTGCAACCCGACCTGGTGACCATGGATATCGTCATGCCGCAACGTAGCGGTATCGACGCCTTGCAGGATATTCTCACCGTTTCTCCCGCTGCGGTGGTGATTATGTGTAGTGCCTTAGGCCAGGAGAGCATGGTTATGGAGGCGATCCAGCATGGTGCGCGTGATTTTATCGTCAAGCCGTTTCAGCAGGAACAGGTGCTCGAAGTGGTGCAACGGGTTCTCGGTTGAGCGGGTCGATCTAAAATGGATATGGCCAAATATAAGGTGATGTTTCTTACCGAAGCGCGCGAACACCTGCAGAAAATGTCGGCCCAGCTGGTCGCCATTGAAGCTGACCCCACGAATCGGAACGGCATTGATGCTCTGTTGCGGGAAGCTCATTCGATAAAAGGGATGGCGGCCTCCATGGGTTATCAGCAGCACGCTGAATTGTCACACCATCTTGAAGACAGACTCGATCTTTTTCGCCAGAAGGGGAAGATTAGCCCAACAGCCATCGATTATCTGTTGGCCGGAACCGACCTGCTCGAGTTGTTGCTCGAAGATATCGCTGCCGGACGCGAGGAACGCAGTATCGAGGATTTCTGTCAGGCAAAAGTTGAACCGCAGACCCTTCAGACACCCCGCGTCGCGTCGCCACCGGCGCTAGAAACAAAACTGCAGATCAGGCTGAAGTTGCATGAAAAGGTCGCGTCGCCAGCAGCGCGCCTGTTGGTCATTCTGCGGCAACTCAGCTCCTTCGGTAAGATTCTGCAGTCTGAGCCGAGTCAGGAGCAGATTCTGCGCGCTGGTCCGGTGCGTCATCTTGAATTGCTGATTAATACGAACTTGAGTGCTCATGAGATTAAGGCATGTCTTGAAAACTATTCAGAGGTTGCCAGGGTTGAGGTCGAAGAGCCACAGGCGCAACAGGCTAAGAGTGTGGCGACAGGCGGGGCGACGGTCCGGGTCGGTACTGATCTGCTCGATCGGTTTATCAGTCTAACCGGTGAGCTGATTACAAATCGTTACATGTTGCAAAGCGCAGCCGGTGATCGGGATTGGGATGCGTTGCAAGAGGGGTTAGGCCGTCTGGCGCGCTTGGTTAAGGATTTGCATCATCAGGTGTTACAGGTGCGGATGATGCCGATCGATTCAGTGACCGGCCGTTTGCCGCGTCTGGTGCGTGATCTGGCGCGTAAATCGGGCAAGGAGATCCACTTCGAACTGGAAGGGGGCGGAATCGAACTCGATCGCGCCATTCTCGAAGAGTTGAGTGACCCGTTGGTCCACATGATCCGCAACGCCATCGATCATGGTATCGAGAGCGAGGGGACGATCACGCTACGAGCCTGGCGACAGCGCGATCAGGTCATGCTGCAGGTCGCCGATAACGGGCGGGGGATGAACCCTGCTCAGCTTCGTCGGCGCGCTCTGGAGAAGGGTTTGATCAGTCCCGCCCAGGCCGAGTCGATGCGCGATTACGAAGCCTTGCAACTGGTCTGTTTGCCTGGTTTTTCGACGGCCAGCCAGGTGACTGATACCTCGGGTCGCGGGGTGGGGATGGACGTTGTAAAGGCAGCGGTCGAGAAGTTGGGCGGGGTGTTGCATATTGATGCCGCGTTGGGTCGGGGGACGCGCTTTACGCTTAAATTGCCGTTGTCGGTTGCGATAATCAAGGTCTTGCTGGTTGAGGTTGATAAAAAACAGGTCGCATTGCCGATTACGCGCGTCCTGCAGACCATTGAGGTTGAACGCCGTCAGATTCAAATAAGTGGCAAACAGCGGGTATTCTCTCACAATGAAGAGCTTTTACCGCTGGTTTCATTGCGTAAGATTCTCGGGTTGCCGATTCCGCAGGCGGCTGCTTTTGTTTCGGTGGTGCTGACTGAGGTGCTTGGGCGTAAGGTTGGCCTGGTCGTCGATGGTTTTGCCGGACAGAAGGAGGTCTTTGTGCAGAAGATGCCGAGTCCTCTCGAGGGTCTGCGCGGTCTGGGCGGCGGCACTATTTTAGGCGATGGCAGTATCGTTTTCATCCTCGATATTCAGGGGTTAATCGAACGACGCCGCTGATGGCGGGAGTGGTCATGGCGCGTGAAAAGTTAAATAGAGCGCAGCGAGCTCAACTGGCCAGGATTACCCAGGCCGGGCTCAGCCACGCGGCCGCCACCCTTAAGCAGATGCTCGGTGGTGAGATACGTATCCAGGTGACAGAGGAACCTTTTCGCTGTGCCGCAGTTCTAATACGGCTTGGACTAAGGGGAGCTCTGCCGGGAGAACTCTTTATTGCCCTGCCCGAGAATCTGGCCCAGGGCCTGGTGAAAAGATTAACCGCCGAGTCCGATCTGTCACTTTTAAATGAACGTGCCCGTTCAGCACTGATGGAATTCGGCAACATTCTGGCCTCGGCCTTTGTCGGTTATTACGATCAGAATCATGGTCTTAGAACCCTGCCAACACCGCCAGAAATGAGCCTTGTCCCCCTGGACATTCCGACCTTTGACTCTTCGGTTTGTGCAAGTTTCAGTTGGAGTACGGGGCAGGTTCGGGGAGACTTGTTGATCGGATTTGAACAGCCCGGATTGGATATCCTGTTGGTCAGATAATGAAGATCGGTGTCGAATGGTTTTTGCAGGTTTGTCCGCTGGTAAAATACTGTTAGACTCAAACACTTCTGATATCGAAGGGCTCAACCCTTAAAGGAGGTTGAAATGAAAAAATATTTTTTACTGTTGTTGTGCTTGTTAATTCCGGGGGTATGCAGCGCGACTGCTATCAGCTTGAATGATGTCGCAAATGCCTTGCAGAAGCCCTTTAAGCCTGGTGTGGTAAAGGCGCGTGGTTCAGATAACTCTGGGATTTTTGATTTTCAAGGTGAGTTTTTTCAGCAATCGGAGATTGCCGCTATCGACCGTATTCAACGTGGCCGAGGCTATGTCAGCTTCCGCTTCGTTTATCGGGGGACCTCGCGTATCCCTCTGGCGATGTTCCGTTGGGAGTACGTCGAGCCAAACCGTCAAGAGGGCCTTTCCAATGGGGAGAAGATGTGGGTTTACCTGCCAGAGAACCGCCAGGTTATCGTTAGCGATATCGTTCGGGT
>JAKIUS010000054.1 GCA_021647445.1 Geopsychrobacter sp.
CGCAGCATAGACTCCCGGGTTCTGACGGGCGAGGCTCAGCAGCTTAACCCAATCCCCCGAGCGCACGCCGGGTTGTATTAACAGATCGATCCCGACACGCTGGGCGCTGGCGATTCGCGTACTGACCGGCCCCCGCCATTTGGGAGCCAGCAGATGAATATGCGTATCACAAAAGAGCATAACGGCATCCTACTGTTTTCAGCCTGAGCAGGGCAATCCCTCAGCTGTTATAGTAAAAAGCCCAACAACTGAACACCTATGCACTAAAAGTGCATAGGTTCGAAGGGGACTGAAAGTCCCTTTAAATCAAAAGCCTAGATCGTCATCCTCGCGAATGCGGGGATCCACGCCCCATAAAACCACTGGATTCCCGCCTACGCGGGAATGACGAAAATAAGTAGCACCAAAAAAGGCTTGGACTAAAGTCCATAGTTTTTACTAGCGTGTTGAAACCATAAATTGTTGATGGGCAGCTGTTGTGCTGTCCATTCCTGGTTATAATTTTCGGGTGTGGGATCTCCAGACCCGGTACCAAAAAAAGGATAACTGTTTCTATGGCGACGATCAAACGTGCCCTGGTGTCGGTCTCTGATAAGGCCGGGATTGTTGAACTGGTTCGAGAACTCTGTGAATTCGGTGTCGAAATTCTTTCGACCGGCGGGACGGCGAAGCTGATCCGCGAAGCTGGATTGCCGGTGATGGACGTGTCGGAATATACCGGTTTTCCCGAGATGCTTGACGGTCGGGTTAAGACCCTGCACCCTAAGGTGCATGGCGGGTTGCTCGGTCTGCGTGATAATGCCGAGCATGTCGAGACCATGGCGGAACATGGTATTGAGAATATCGATATGGTGGTGGTTAATCTCTATCCGTTTGAGGCGACCGTCGCCAAGCCGGACTGCTCCCTTCTCGATGCGATCGAAAATATCGACATCGGCGGGCCGACAATGCTGCGCAGCGCCGCCAAGAACAACCGTTCGGTCACGGTGCTGGTTGATCCAAGCGATTATGCCCTGGTTCTCAAAGAGATGAAGGAGAATGCCGGCGCGGTTTCGTCTAAGACCAATTTTGGCCTGGCGGTCAAGGTTTACCAGCATACAGCAGCTTATGACGGCGCGATCTCCAATTGGTTGGGGAGCAAAACCGCAGAGGAGAATGCCGAGTTCCCACCGGCGCTGAGTCTGCAGTTTAAAAAAGCCCAATCGATGCGCTATGGTGAGAATCCGCACCAGCAAGCGGCCTTCTATGTCGAGAAAAATGTTGCCGAGGCTTCGATTGCGACTGCGCGTCAACTGCAGGGCAAGGAACTTTCTTACAACAATATTGGCGATACCGATGCCGCCCTTGAGTGCGTCAAGCAGTTCAGCGAAGGCCCGGCCTGCGTCATCGTTAAGCACGCCAACCCCTGTGGCGTAGCCGTTGGTGAAAACCTGCTCGAAGCTTATCAGCGCGCCTTTTCGACCGATCCGGAATCCTCCTTTGGCGGAATTATCGCCTTTAACCGCGAGCTAGATTGTGAAACCGCTAAAGCGATCGTCGACAAGCAGTTTGTCGAAGTGATCATCGCTCCGGCGGTGGCTGAGGGGGTGAGTGCGATTATTGCCGCCAAGAAAAACGTGCGGCTCCTCGAATGTGGCTTCTGGAGCGAGACTTTGGCACCGCGTTACGACTACAAACGTGTCAACGGTGGATTGTTGGTGCAGGATGCTGATCTGCTGTTGACCGGCGATCTTGAGGTGGTCAGCGAGCGGATACCGACCGCCAAGGAACGTGAAGATCTGATGTTCGCCTGGCGGGTCGCCAAGTTCGTCAAGAGCAACGCCATCGTCTATGGACGTGACGGCATGACCATCGGTGTTGGTGCCGGGCAGATGAGCCGGGTCAATTCGGCGCGCATTGCGGGGATCAAGGCCGAACATGCCGGACTTAAAATACAGGGTTCGGCGATGGCTTCGGATGCCTTCTTCCCCTTCCGCGATGGCATCGATAACGCCGCCGCCGCTGGGATTACTGCGGTGATTCAGCCGGGCGGTTCGATCCGCGATAAAGAGATTATTGCTGCGGCCGATGAGCATGGCATTGCGATGATTTTTACTGGCATGCGGCATTTTAAACATTAAAACGTTTCACCGCAGAGAGCACAGAGAGCACGGAGAAAAGCTGAAAGAAATGGCTGAAATCTTTATTTAAGATCTTTAACTCTAAAATAAGATTATGACCTTCTCTGCGTCCTCCGCGTCCTCTGCGGTAAACGATTTTAAAGGCATAGCCACAGAGATCCACAGAGAAAAGCTGAAAAAATGACTGGCATTTTGGTTTAATGTCTTGGTTTAGGTTTAACCCCCAAAACAAGATTTTGACCTTCTCTGAGTTCTCTGTGGCAAACGATTTATAAGATTTCCCCCAGGAGTTCTAAAATGAAAGTCCTAGTTGTTGGTGGTGGCGGACGCGAGCATGCGCTCTGTTGGAAGATCGCCCAGTCCCCCTTGGTCGATACGCTCTATTGTGCGCCCGGTAATCCGGGCATCGCCGAGTTGGCCGAATGTGTCCATATCGGTGCCGATGAGATCGATGCCCTGCTCGATTTTGCTCAGGCCGAAGAGATCGGTCTAACCGTGGTTGGGCCTGAAGTTCCCTTGACCATGGGAATTGTTGATCGTTTTCAGGCTGTTGGGCTTGAAATCTTCGGCCCCAATCAAGCCGCCGCTCAGATCGAGGGGAGCAAGGGGTTCTCCAAAGACCTGATGGCGCGGCACAACATCCCGACCGCCGCCTATCAAAGCTTTACCGAGCGTGATGCCGCAGTTGCCTATGTTCGGCAGCAGGGCGCGCCGATTGTCGTTAAGGCTGATGGTCTGGCCGCTGGCAAGGGCGTCATCGTTGCCATGACCGAGGAGCAGGCGATTGCCGGTATCGATAACATTATGCTCCATAAGGTCTTCGGCAGCGCCGGAGCGAGTGTGGTGATCGAGGAATTTATGGCGGGGGAAGAGGCTTCTTTCTTTGCCTTTACCGATGGTAAAAATATTCTGCCCCTCGCTTCATCCCAGGACCATAAACGGGTCTATGATCAGGATGAGGGGCCAAATACTGGCGGTATGGGGGCTTACTCCCCGGCCCCGGTGGTGACTCCCGAGCTGCATGATGAGATTGTCGCGACCATCGTTAAGCCGACCGTCGATGGCATGGCGGCCGATGGGCATCCCTATGTCGGTATCCTCTATGTCGGATTGATGATCAAAGATGGTACGCCGCGCGTGGTTGAGTACAATGCGCGTTTTGGTGATCCCGAGGCGCAACCCCTGCTCATGCGGATGAAATCGGATATCGTCCCCGTTCTGCAGGCCTGCGCGCGTGGGGCGCTGGCCGATAGTGTTATCGAATGGCACGATAAGGCGGCGGTCTGTGTGGTGATGGCCTCTGGCGGTTACCCGGCGGCCTTCGAAAAGGGTCTGCCGATCTCCGGGCTGGAAGCCGCTGCGAAAATTGAAGACCTGATGGTTTTTCATGCCGGTACGACCCTGAAGGATGCGGTCGTGGTGAATAACGGTGGACGTGTGCTTGGAGTGACTGGTTTAGGGGATACGGTTGCCAGCGCTATCGATAAGGCCTATTCAGGCGTTGCGCAGATTCGTTGGGCCGGTGTGCATGTGCGGACCGATATCGGACAGAAAGCACTTAATCGTTAAAAACCGTGAGGTGAGGGGTGAGAATCTGTCTTTGTCTTTTGCGCCTCACCCCTAACGCCTCACTCCTCACGGTATTCAAGCTATGGAGACTATCATGAAGAAAAAGCCGTTGGTCGGCATCCTGATGGGAAGCGACAACGACTACGGGATTATGTCTGAAACAGGCAAGGCCCTCAAGCAGTTTGGTATCCCCTTTGAGATGATCGGTTCAAGTGCACACCGTACCCCGGAGCGCACCGCGACTTTTGTTCGAAGTGCCAAGGATAAAGGGATCAAGGTCCTGATCGCCGGGGCTGGTGCGGCGGCACATTTAGCGGGTGTTGTTGCCGCTGAAACCACCTTGCCGGTTATCGCTGTGCCCATAGATGCCACGGCGATGCGTGGTCTTGATGCCCTGTTGGCGATGGTGCAGATGCCCGCAGGCATTCCAGTGGCGACCATGGCTATCGGTAAGGCCGGTGCGCGCAATGCGGGAATATTTGCCGCACAGATTATCGCCTCAGGCGATGAATCCCTGGCACTCAAGCTCGAAGACTACAAGCGGGAGATGGCTGCCGGAGTGGTTAAAAAGGCAGAGTTGCTGCAAAAGCGTCTGCAGGAGGATGGCTTAGCTTAGCGCTGTTTCTGTATGGATTTTATCGAAGGGGCTGGTTCGCTGGATAAAATGTATACAGTATACCGTTTTCCGTTGACAGCTACCCAAGATATGTAATATTTATCTACGCCAATTTAGAAACATTCCGTTTCTGTTAACAAGGAGGAGAGACACATGAAAAAGATGGTAATCCTGTTGGTTGTTGCTGGTTTTGTCGCCAGTACCGCACTGTTCGCCATGGCGAGCAATGGTCCTGCCGAGATCAAACTCAAAGCAAGCATGGGGACCGTAACCTTTAACCACGCCGCTCACCAGAGCAAGGTCGCTGATTGCACCGAGTGCCACCACAAGGGCGTTGAAGCTGGCAAGTGTACTAGTTGTCACGGTGTTGACGCTGCGGCACCCAAGGCGAAGAAGGCCTTCCACAGCAAGTGTAAGGGCTGCCACAAAAAGCAGAACGGTCCGACCAAATGTAAGCAGTGCCACAAGAAGTAAGTCGCAGGCTTCATAGTTTGTATTTAAAAGAGCCGGTCTGGTGACAGATCGGCTCTTTTACTATATTTAGGCCGGGGTTATGCTTTTGTGACATGGCTTTTTAACTGGATTCGTTGCGCTGAATCCTGTAATCTGTCAGGGTTTTTTAATCTAAGAATTCCTAGAGGTGTTGTTATGGTGATTGTTGTTCGGGGCATGTTGGCTTTAGCGCTTTTTCTTGCGCTGGCGGCACCTTCTCTTGCAGAAGAGACGTGCGTCACCGCAGACTGTCACGCGATTATCGGTAAGACCAAGTTTGTTCATGGTCCGGTCGCGGCTCAGGAATGTACGATCTGCCATGAGCCGAAGAATAAAAAACATCCCGGCAGCAAGAACGCCTTTACCTTTCCAGAGAAGGGCTCTGAGCTCTGCTACATGTGTCACGAGAGCAAGACCGAGGGCTTTAGTTCTGTCCATCCGGCCTTAGATGATGGTTGCGTCGGTTGTCATTCTCCCCATCAATCCAATCACAATCTCTTTCTTTATCAAGAAGGTGAAGCTCTCTGTTATATGTGTCATGAGAGCAAGACCGAAGGGAAGGCTTCGGTTCACCCTGCCTTAGAGGATGGCTGTACCTCTTGCCACAGCCCTCACGCTGGCCCTGCGCCGAAGATGTTGCCGGCGGCTGGCGCCGAACTGTGCTTGAACTGTCATGAGGATCCGCGCGAGGGGAAAAAGGTGTTGCATCCGCCGGTTGCCGAGGGAGATTGTACCAGTTGCCATGATCCCCATGCCGGTGATGCGCCTAAGATGCTGCCCGCCGAGGGGAAGGATCTGTGCTTCACCTGTCACGACGATTTTACCGAGGGGATGACCTCGGTGCATCCGGCGCTAGAGGATGGCTGTACGGTCTGCCATGATCCGCACGGCAGTAATAACCGCAAGATGTTGGTGGTTTCAGGCAGTAAGCTCTGTTATCAGTGTCACGATCAAAAGGCCGGGAACAAGGGAATGTTCGGTCATCCGCCGGTGGTTGATGGTGATTGTCTCTCCTGTCATAATCCGCACGCCAGCAAGAACGAAACTTTGTTGGTCGAGTCGGTCCCCGAACTCTGTTATCAGTGTCATGAAGATAAAACCGCCGGGAAGTCTCCTGCCCATACGCCGGTGGCCGATGGTGAATGCACCAGTTGCCACAATCCTCATGAAGGGAAAGAGCGGGGGATGCTTCCGGCTTTGGGGCAAGACCTCTGTTATGAATGTCACGACAATAAGGCTGATGAAAAAATGGTGCATGGCCCGGTTGCCGCCGGTGAGTGTGAGACTTGTCACGATGTGCATGCCGCAGATGCGAACTATCAATTGGCCGCAGAGGGGAATCAGCTCTGTTTCATGTGTCATGATGACAAGGAGGCATTAGCCAGTATGGAGAATGTCCATCCGGCGGTGAATGAAGGCTGTACCTCTTGTCATAGTCCGCACAGTGGGCCGCAACAGTTTATGCTGCCGGAAAAAGGGGATGCCCTCTGTCTGCAATGTCATGAAGATATCGGCGAAAAGGCCCAGAACTCCAAGGTTAAGCATGCGGCCCTTGAAGAGGGATGTACTACCTGTCATGACCCACACGGCAATGGGAATATCCGCATGTTGCAGGATGACCCACAGACCTTTTGTGTGAGTTGTCATGATGAAATGGGAGAGGAAATCGCGGCGGCGCTGTTCCAGCACAAGCCGGTTGAGGCCGGAACCTGCTGGGCCTGTCACGATCCGCATGGCTCGGAATATCGGGTATTGTTGCGTCAATACTATCCAGAAAAGTTTTATGCCGCATTTTCTGAAGCAAACTATGCGCTCTGTTTTCAATGTCATGATCGTCGCGCGTTTCTCTATCCACGCACCAGCGAACTGACCAATTTTCGCAATGGCGATAAAAATCTGCATTTTGTACACGTTAATAAAACCACCAAGGGGCGGGTCTGTAAGACTTGTCATGGGGTTCATGGTGCCGATCAGGAGAAGTTGATCAAGAGTAAGATCCCAGGTTTCGGCAAATGGGAGATTCCCCTCAGGTATAAGAAAAATCGGACCGGTGCGACCTGTACGGTCGGTTGTCATAAGCCTAAGACCTACGACCGCGCACGCGCTTTTCAAAACGATTAGAATGGCAAGGCTAGGGTTTTAATGGCTTAAGTTGTTTAAGGATTTGAACTATGCAATTACGACGATTTTTCTTCTTTGCTTCTATCCTGTTGCCACTCGCAGGCTGCGCAACCCAAGGTGGCATCAAGCAGCGTTACTTCTGGCCGATTGGCGGGCTTGAACCCAAGATCGAATATATCGATTTTTACGAGACCGATCGTGATGTTAAGCATCAGGAGAGTGTTCTGGCGCAAGCGGTTCTAGGGACTGAATTGGGTAAGCCGCTTTTCGCTTCGCCGCATGGCATCGGTAGTCGTGGTGATGAGGTGTTTGCTGTCACCGATCCCGGTAGAGGCAAGGTGCTCATTATTGATCTGCCCAAGGGAGAGGTGCGTCGGCTCATGAATCCTGCAGGGGAAGATTTCAGGTTCCCTGCCCCGATGGCGGTCACCTATCGGTCCGATGGTGGCGGTTACGTCAGTGATACCCAGTTAGGCGCTATCTATCGTTTTAACGCCGACGAGATCGTGGTGCAAAAAATTGGTGCCGATGCGGGGTTGAACCGTCCCAACGGCCTTGCCTATGATTCGCGTCAGAAGCTGCTCTACGTAGCTGATACCGTGAATCACCAGATTGCAGTCTTCTCCGATGAAGGTAAGTTGTTGCGTCGTATCGGTAAGCGGGGTAGTGGCGAAGTCGAATTCAACTTTCCGCTTGATGTTGCGGTTGCACCCGATGGCGATCTGGTGGTACTTGATTCGTTGAATGCGCGCGTGCAGGTGCTTCACCCCGATGGCAGCTTTGTGCGTATGTTCGGTGAACGCGGCACCGCTGCCGGATCTTTTAAACTGCCCAAGGGGATTGCGGTTGACGGTTTCGGCCATGTTTACGTGAGTGATGGCCAAGCACACCGGTTTGTTATCTTTGATCTGCAGGGCGAGTATCTGCTGAGTGTCGGCGCGTACGCCATTGTCAGCGATGGGCAGATTCATCCCGGTGGGCTCGACCTGCCCAAGGGGATCGCCGCTGATCCCGATGGCAAAATCTACATCGTCGATTCGCTGAACCGCATGGTGCATCGTTATCAGTTTGTCAGTGCTGAATATCTGAAGAAAAACCCGATTCGTAAGGGGCA
>JAKIUS010000055.1 GCA_021647445.1 Geopsychrobacter sp.
TGTGGGCTGTCGAACTGGATTCCCAACCTGAATGCACCGGCTGCTGGGGTGCCGCCGACGTGGCGGACGGTGCCGGTGGTCTCGAGATTTTTTGGCCAGAAGGGGTAGCGGAAGCAGAGTTCGACCCTGGTGCCGATGGCGGGAGTGCTATCGCTTTTGAGTGATAAGCCGGTGTGGCTGATATCCGAGGAGAGGGCCGAAGTGAAACGTTGTTGTCCGGCGATTTTAATCTCGACAATGTTGCGAAACTGGTGGCGACTGGCTCCGCGCGTGTCGTCGAGACGCGGCAAGATCGTATTGCGTGACGCCTTGGCTTCATAAAGACGCCGGTCTGCGGCTTCAATCAGTTCGCCGGTACTGGCGCCATGTTGTGGATAGCAGGCGACACCACCACTGATGGTCAGGTTGTTGTTGTCGAGACGCTCCTGACCAGAGAAAGATTCGACATCGATGAGTTGACGAATCTCTTCGGCTTTTTGAATCGCGTCTTCTAGGTTGCAGTCGGGGAGCAGTACCGCAAATTCTTCCCCTCCGTAACGCGCGGGCAGATCGAGCTCACCGGTGTGATTCTTTAGAATATCACCAATTTTGCGCAAGATCTGATCGCCCTGCAGGTGACCACAGCGGTCATTGAACTGTTTAAAGTGATCGAGATCGAAAATCAGGATACTGAAGGTCTGGCCCGCTTCGTGATTGGCCAGTTTGATTGCTTGTTGAAGTTGTTGTTTGAAATAACTCTGGTTGTAGAGTCGGGTCAGCCCATCGGTGACCGCTGAACGACGGATCTCTTCGAGGTCATCGGCTTCAATGATGCGTGGGTTGTTTAATTCGTTGGTTTTTTGGCGTAGATAATTCAGGAGCGCTGCTCGAAACGACTGACGTGGGGACTCGGGCCGAGCGAGGGTAGCAGTGGCTTCACGCCAATAATGGCCAGCCTGGGCTGCGGTGAAGTTTTTTCCGAACAGGTAGTTTAAGGCCACGCAGTATGCGCGTTCTCCTTGAGTCTGGGCCAAGGCCTCGATGGCGGTGTAAAGCCGCTCGTCATCTTCGTCGCAGCTATAAAAAAGCCGCTGAATTCCCTCTTGCATGGCAACATTGTCCATCGGTCCTCTTCTCCCTGAGCTTTGCAAAGTCGCCGTTTGACGATATCCCTTTTGCGAAATAGCCGATCAAAAACGCTCCCCTTTGGGTGGGTAGCTGGTGCTGGCTTATAAGCGCTTCAGTGTGTAATTTATGGCGGTTTGTGAGTGCAAGATCTTTGCCGTTTCCTTTGGAAAAACAGCTACTTACATAACATTAAATAAGGGCAGCTTATGTGCCGAGGCTCATGAGATGGGCAGGCCCGCGTTCCCCTTTGTTTGACTCAGGTAAATTGTGCGGCTGGGGAAGGCGATCTCCAGTCCCATCTCTTCGAGGATATCCATAATTTTTAAACAGACATCCTGACGTGCATCGAGATAGTCGCCCCAGACCGTGGTGCGGGTGAAGCAGTAGACGAGGATATCGAGACTTGAGGCACCAAAATCGGTAAAATTGACCAGAAAAAACTCTTGATCAATGGCAGGATGTTCACGCAGCAAGGTACGAATATTTTCGATCGCATTGCGCATCTGGGTCGGCGTGGTCGCGTAGCTTATGCCGACCGACATCTTGATACGTCGTTTTGGCATGCGACTGAAATTGTTAATCGCCTGATTGGTCAGGGTGTTGTTGGGGATGGTAACCAGGGTTTTGGCAAAGGTGCGGATTCGTGTGGAACGAAAGCCAATCTCTTCGACGGTGCCCTCGACATCTCCGGCTTTGACCCAGTCGCCAATCTGAAAGGGACGGTCGAGGATGATCATCAACGAACCGAAGATATTTGAAAGGCTGTCCTTGGCCGCCAGGGCAACGGCGAGACCACCAATCCCCAGCGAAGCTATCAAGCCGGAGATAGGATAGCCGAGAGTTTGGGCCAGCATCAGCCCCATCATGATAATAATGAAACTGCGTAGGCCCTTACGGATAAAGGGGAGCAGATGATCATCGAGCGTTGATTCGGTCTTTTGGGTCCAATGACTGAGCCATGCGTCAAGCAGGCCGATCAAGTTGAACATGAACCAGCCGATATTGATAATAAACAACAGGCGAATCAGTTCATCGGCGTCGGCCGCCAGGTCGATCGGTTGGCGCGGCAGGGCGAGCAGGGAGGTTGCGAGCCAGAGCCCGCCGATAAGAACTAAAAAGCTGGTCGGGCGCTTGAGTTGCTCGAGCAGCATATCGTCCATCTCTCCGGCGGTGCGGCGCGCGGCAGCGACTAGGGTGCGGGCCAGCAGCAGTGAGAGTATATTGCGCAGAAGCAAGGCGAAAAATAGCACACTGCCCGCCAGCAGCATGCGACCAAAGCTGATGCCAGCGAAACTCTGATCTAGCAAGTGACTGAATTGGGTTAAAGATTCCACGGTTGTTGGCCTTGTTAGTTGTTGTTTGTCAGTTGTCGGTTGTCGGTTGTCGGTTGTTTAGGTTTTAACATCGAACATCGAACCTTTCCCCATTATTTCTGCCACAATCCACGATGCTGCTTACGAGCCGTTTGTTCGGCGCGCAGGAAGTCGGTTTTGCGGCGGAAGTTGAAACGGCGGTAGACGGCTGCCAGACCATTTTCGAGCAGAAGCCGGTTGAGCAATCTTCCGTCTGGAAGAAAGACGTAGGCGAGGATGCGCCCATACTTGTCGGTTTTTTCATGGTCGAATTCTAGCCGGACTCTGCGATTTTTGACCTGTTGCATGTTGAATTCGAAGGCTTGTCTGCCGATCTTACGCAGGGTGCGGCGTGTAAGTTTGTTGTTTCTTAGGTAGTATTTGTCACGCGGGGAATCTTTCTTTTCGGGAGTATCAATGCCGATTAGGCGGACCTTACCAACCCCTGCAACCTTGATGGTGTCGCCGTCATAGATCCAGTTGACCTTTCCGTACTCTGTCGCAGCAAGAGCGCTGCTACTGATGAGACAAAGCAGTGTAATTAATAACCAACGACGCATCAGCGGCCCCAGAAAATACGGGTGAAGATCCCAGTGAAAAAGCCCCAGACCAGATTGGTTGTAATAACGATCACAGGGGTGAGCAGGCCGAGGTCCAGACCTGCCTGACCCTTACCGAGATGGTAGGGGAAGATGACAAAGAGCATGTAGCTGGTCGGGAGCAGGCTGAGATAGAGTCCCTTGCGCACCCAGTGACGTCGGGCGCGGGGGACGCCGACGCTTAGAAAGTAAGGAATGGCCCAGATGCCGCCCCATACAAGGCGCGGATAAAGCCAACCGGGGGATAGCTTGGGGGCAATCTGGACATTGAGCAGGGAGATGAGCCCCCAGTTGCCGATCATCCAGACAAAGAGACTGCACATCAGGCCGCCAAGCAGACCACCGACAAAACATACAGCGAGCAGGGTACCGTTTTTCTGCATAGGATCTCCGGATTGGTCGGTGGTCAGTGGTCAGTGGTCAGTGGTTCAGGTTTTAACATCGAACAACGAACTTCGAACTTGTCCTACGGCAGCGTTGCGTTAATGCTGCCGGTGCGGTAGCCCTGCAGATCGAGAGTGACGAAGGTAAAACCGGCTTTTTTGAAGGTTGTGACCAGTCTGTCGCGTAGTTCTGGTTCGAGGAGTCGGTTGATTTCTGTCTGAGCAACCTCAACCCGGGCGATTTTGTCGTGGTAACGGACCCGGTAGTTTTTAAAACCATTTTCACGTAGAAAGGTTTCGCATTGGTCGATCTGCCGCAAACGTTCAAGGGTGATTTTGGTTCCGTAGGGGAAGCGCGAAGAGAGGCAGGCGAAGGCCTGTTTATCCCAGGTTTTAAGACCGAGTTGGCGGCTTAAGGCGCGAATGTCTTTTTTGGTCAGTTCGGCTTCCAGCAGGGGCGAACGCACTTGCAGTTCGGTGACCGCCTCGCGTCCCGGTCGGTAATCACCTAGGTCGTCCAGGTTCGAACCATCAAGTACGAGGCTAAATCCGCGCTCTTTGGCTTGTTCGAGGCAGAGGCTGAAAAGTTCAAACTGACAGTGGTAGCAGCGACGCGGCGGGTTGTCGGCAAAACCGGGAATCTCGAGTTCATTGCTTTCGATGACGATCTGCTCAACGCCGATTTCGCGCGCCAGTTCGCACGCCTGTTGAAATTCGTATTCAGGGTAGGTCGGGGAGGTCGCGGTGAGCGCCAGAACCTGCTGCGCGCCGAGACAGTCGCTGGCGACCTTGAGCAGAAAGGTCGAGTCAACTCCACCAGAGAATGCGACGACAACCCGTTGCATCTCGCGCAGAAGTGTTTGCAAGCGGTCCATCTTTGCTTGGAGAGGCATAGTGTAGTTCCGGCTTAGATGAAGTACATGAAGCGGTGGTCGAGTTCTTTTTCGACCCCCATCTCTTTGGCCTGATCGCAGAGCGATTTCAGCGAAAGGGTGTCAAAATAGTCGCCAAGGATCTTGCTGGCGGTATTCCAGATGTTTTGGGTGACGCAACGGTTGTCGAATTGGCAGGCCTGATCACTCTCTTCGTTTGCCTTGGTCTTGCGCAGTCCCTTCACGCAGTTGACCAGTTGTAGCTCTCCTTCGGCGGCGAGCACGATATCCTTGACCGTAATCTCTTCGGCTGGCCGGGCCAGGCTGTAACCGCCCTGGGGACCACGTCGACTGTTGAGAAGTCCAGCCTTTTTAAGGTCTTGAAAAATCTGTTCAAGGTAGCGTGGCGAGATGTTTTGACGGCGCGAGATATCTTTGATCTGCGCAGGCAAGGTGCCGGTATGATAGGCCATGTCGAACATGGCACGGACGCCGTAGCGGCTTTTGGTTGAAAGTTTCATTTGTGGTACCTCCATGAATGTTCTTATTGTAAAACTATAAATAAAGCTGACTTCTTATGTCAAGAATATTTCACGGATAAATAGGGGGTAAATTGCGGTACTTCAGAGCGGGATAGCCACTGTGATGTACCGGGGTATTTACCTATTACATGTAAATGCAGATTAGATTTTGTCTTCCATTTTTATAACAGGCTGTTTTTGCAGACGTTTGTAATAAAAATTCTGACCATAGAGAACTGCCGCCGGGTTGTGGCCGGTGACACGATCCTTGGCGACCAGGGTCGAAACCGGTGCCTTTGAATGTTTTGCAAAGAGCATATCGTGGCCAACGCAGAGTCCGACGATCAGGTTCATGTCGGTCTGTTGTTCGTTTAAAACCTGTGCCTGGGCAATGGGATTGCATGCTGGCTCGAAAGTGCCGGGGCGTACTTTCTCATCCTCTTTGAGCCCCAATTTTAGCTTGTCGAGACTGCCAGCCTTGCAACAGACCGAGATCGGTTGCAGATCCTGGGCGGTCAGAATGTCGGCGAGACGTGAGCTCTCATCGAGCAGGCCGATACAGGTCGCAATGCCGATTTTTCTGAAACCCATCAGTTTTGCCAGCGCAATGGTATCTTCGACCCGGGTCCAGCGGGCATTGACGGCATCACTGCCAGGCACCGGTTGATAGCATAGGCCTTCAACCCGAGCCGCAACCCGCGCCAGTTTTGCATCTTCGCTCTCTCCGGTATATTCGTTAAACGTGGCTTTTACCGTCTCTTCGTGCAGGGTTGCGGGGCAGTGTGCGGGGCGGCCTGGTCCCTGACCCGGTTCGCTCCAACAGTTGGTCTCCCCTTTTTGTTGCCACAAAGAATTGCATTTTGTGCAGGTTGTCGCTGGTTTTTCGTTGTTCATACGCTGCTCCTGTTGTCAATTCCCCCCCCCGGTTCAAAATGCAGGTTAGCAGGGTCAAAAATCACTGTCCACTAATGTCTGTGTAAATCCATATATCTAAATGTCGTAGCTCCGCAGAATCTTGGCCAATCCCCACATGTCGCATAGCTTGGGCCGGGTGCTGAAGAGTTACAAGGCTTCTTCCTCTTTGTCCCTCTTTTGTCCTTTTTCTTGATCTCATCTATTATGGGGTCAGTCTCTTGAGGATCTCCAGGGTCTCTTCTGGTTCTGGTCGCTTGGTGTGGTCGGGGTGTAGGTCGGCGCTGATGACGCTGCCATCACGATCTATGACGAACCGGGCCGGTAGGGGCAGTTCCCAATTCGAATTGCCGTTGAAGCGTTCCAGATCGATACCGAAGCTCTGGTAGACTTCTTTGAGGGCTGAAGAAACTTTGAAGACCATACGGAACTGCTTGGCTAAGAGATTGCCTGGATCGAGCAACAGCGGGAAGCTCAATCCGAGGTTTTTGATCAGATTGCTGGCGTATTTCTGTTGCATCGGAGAGATAGCAACTATGGTTGTGCCGGTTGCTTCAATTTGTGGAAGAACGTTTTGCAGAGCTTCCAGCTCCGCGTTACAATAGGGTCACCAGATGCCTCGATACCAGCATATCAGGAGCGGCCCTTTGGTCAGGGCGTCGCGGCTCGAAAAATCACCATTGCTGGCATCACGCAAGACAAAGTCGGTCATTTTATCGCCAGTAGCCAGGGCCTGCTCGTGTAGCCCTGAATTTTCAAGTTGCTGGCGAGACTCCATCATGATCTTCAGCACTTCCGGGTCTGCTTTATCTGCAAAATCCTGACTCATGGCAGAGAGCAGGGCATTCAGCTGCATCATTGACCTCCTGACGGGCGTGGGTTGTAAACTGTTTCCGTAAAGTATAGCCACTTCTAAAAGAAATAAAATGGCTGGCAGGGATAAATTTAACTTGGAGTCGTGGGCAAAAGACTGCTAAAGAGTGCAGGTGTTAGGAAGACGAGCAGATTCAAGCAAAAGCAATTTTTGCGACGAGACAGGATAGTATCACTATGGGAAAAGAATCAATTGAGGTGGGTCGCGTCAACGAGGTGCTTGTCGCACAGGTTGATCAGCGTGGGGCCTGGTTACAGGTTGCAGAAGAATCAATTCTACTTCCGGCAGTCGAAATTCATCAACCTCTTCAGGCGGGTCAGAGTCTGGCCGTTTTTATCTATATCGATGAAGAGGGCGAACGGCGGGCGACCTTAAAAAAACCGATCGCCGAGGCCGGACAATTCGCTGCGCTGCGGGCCAAAAAAATTGTGCCTGCAGGGGTGTTGTTTGATTTTGGCCAGGGTTTCGAGCTGCCGGTCGCGATGGATGAAATCCCTTTTCGGCCACGACAAAATGAGCGGACCCTGGTGCGGATTGAGCTTGATGAAGATGGGATGTTATGCGGGTCCTGCCGCATCCCCGATTTTCTCGAGAAACCGTTGGGTTTGAAGGTTGGTCAAGAGGTCGACCTGCTGGTTTGGCGTTCGACCGATCTTGGGGTTAAGATGATCATCGATAACCGTTTTGAAGGTTTGCTTTACCTCGAAAAGAGCCACAAACTTCAGCCTGGGCAGTTTATTAAGGGATATGTGGCGCGTCTGCGTGAAGATGATAAGGTCGATCTCAGTCTTAATCCGGGTGGCCGCGCCGGCACAGATATCGGCCGCGATAAGATATTGCAGGCCCTTGAAGGGAGTGGTTTTATGCACTTGAATGACGAGAGCGCGGCTGAGGATATCCGGCGTCTGCTCGGTCTGAGCAAGAAGCAATTCAAGCGCGCGCTCGGCGGCTTGTATAAAAGCAGAAGGTCGAGTTGCTACAGACCGGCATCCGTTTAAAGTGATGGGGGTGTTGTCACTTGTCACTTGTCAGTTGAAATTCCCGTATCCTCTCAATCAAGCCAAGGGTTGAGCTGTCATGGTTGCCGAGCGGCGCAGTGGCCGTTAATTCCGGCAGGATTTTCTTCGCCAACTGCTTGCCTAATTCCACCCCCCATTGATCAAAAGGATTGATTCCCCAGAGACTCGCTTGCACGAAGATCTTGGGTTCATAAAGAGCAATCAGCATGCCGAGGGTTTGGGGGTCAAGCTGGCGATAAATAAAGGTATTGCTCGGGCGATTGCCGGGGAAGACCTTGTGTGGCAGCAAACGTTCAATCTCTGCGCTGGATAATCCCTGTGTCTCCATCTCGGCATGTGCCTCGGCAGCCGTTCTTCCCATCATTAGAGCTTCA
>JAKIUS010000056.1 GCA_021647445.1 Geopsychrobacter sp.
TTGAAGAATATGTTAACAAGCTGATCCGCAATAATGTAAAGCTACTTTGTGATGTGCGCCGTAATCCACTCAGTCGAAAATTCGGGTTTTCTCAAAGAAGTCTGGCGACCCTGCTGCCTAAAATGGGGATTCAATATCAACACCTGCCTGAACTGGGAATTGAATCGGAGAACCGCAAGCAACTCAACAGCATGAGCGATTATGAGGCGCTGTTTGCGCAGTACCGGAAAACATTGCCGAACAAAGTATCCGGTCTGGATCGGATTATGGATATGCTTGATCAGCAAAAACGAATTGCACTCACCTGTTTTGAAAAAGAATCGCATAGTTGTCATCGTCATTGCGTAAGTGATTTCCTGGCAAGCAGGCATGGGCTTTCGGTGGTTCATCTATGAAAGAAAGAGTTTTGATTACGGTTAAAACCTATCCAACGCTTTCAAAGAAATATGCCGAACTGGTGTGCACTGCCGGAGTTACTGAATCCGGAGAGTGGAGGCGTTTATATCCGGTGCGCTTTCGTCAATTATATGCTGAGCAAAAATATCAGAAGTATCAGTGGGTTGAAGCTGAACTTGAGAAGTCCACTTCGGACAATAGACCGGAGAGCTATAAAATCGTTCATGACTCATTGATCACTGTTGGTGATCCACTTCCTACAAAGAACAAATGGGCAACCCGAAGAGAAGCATTTTTGGACAAGGTCGATGTTTATGATGATCTTGCTGATGTCATCGGGCGAGCGCATAGAAATGAGCTTTCTCTTGTGGCATACAAGCCAAAACGATTTTTGCGGTTTATCAGTGAATCTGTTGCGCGGGAATGGGATGCCAAAAAACTTGAGCAACTGGAGAAACAAAAACAACAAACCCATCTCTTTGATGATGAAGAAAGCGTAGCCAAACAATTCGCAGTCGTTAAAAAACTGCCATACAAGTTTTCTTATCGCTTTGAAGATAACCAGGGAAAGCCAAGAACGCTGATGATTGAAGACTGGGAGATTGGTGCGCTTTACTGGAATTGTCTAAGGGATAGTCATGGTGATGAAAATGTCGCTATCACAAAGGTACGAGAAAAATACTGGGACAAGTTTGTACTAAGCGGCGAGTACGACCTTACTCTGGTGCTGGGTACAACTTTGGAACATCACAGGAAAAAAGCTAAGAATCCTTTTATCATCATTAGTGTATTTTATCCGAAGGTGGATATGCAGGAGAGGTTGTTTTAGTTATGGCACTGCATCCTGATTTTCCTGATTCCCCGCACGCAATCCTCGATCCGAAAGTTCGCTGGTTTCCTGCTGATGAAGCGTTGCGCGAGTCAAGTGCTGAAAAACTCATGCCACCACTGGTGCATCAGCTTCGACGTAAGGTAAAAGCATTCCGTGACTGCGGTTATGTGGGAGCGAGCGAAACCAGTAAAAGTCTGTTGAACTGGTGGTTCAGAGAGCCACACCTACAGCCTCAGGTCAAGGGTGCGATGGATCAGTTCCAATACTACTTTGCTCAGCGAGAGTCGCTGGAAACGATCATTTATCTGTATGATGTGGTGGGGGCAAAGGACAAGTTTGATCTGATGCGCTTTGATAGCAGTGGTGCGGTGTCGGCGCAGATGTTCGATGAATCATGGCGGCGTTATGTCATAAAAATGGCTACCGGCAGTGGCAAAACAAAAGTAATGAGTCTGGCGCTGGCCTGGAGTTTCTTCCATAAATTGTACGAGCCGGATTCTGAACTGGCGCGCAATTTTCTGGTCATTGCTCCGAATATCATTGTGCTGGATCGTATCTATAAGGACTTTCAGGGATTACGCATTTTCTTTGAAGATCCGGTTATTCCTGATAACGGCTTTGATGGGCGGAACTGGCGCGATGATTTCCAGTTAACGCTGCACTTGCAGGATGAAGTTCGCGTGTCGCAGCCCACCGGTAATATCTTTCTTACTAATATTCACCGTGTTTATTCGGGCGATGACATTCCACCTTCTCCAGATGACGACAACACGATGGACTATTTCCTGGGGCAGCGTCCTTCCGGCGCAACTACCGATTCCAAAGTGGATTTGGGCATGATTGTGCGCGATATAGACGAGTTGATGGTGTTGAACGATGAAGCGCACCACATCCACGATCCAAGACTGGCATGGTTCAAATCAATTGAGGATATTCATAACCGGTTGTTGCAGAAGGATGGCGCTTTAAGCCTGCAACTGGATGTGACTGCAACACCAAAGCATAACAATGGCGCAATCTTTGTGCAGACCGTGTCCGATTATCCGTTGGTGGAAGCCATTTCGCAAAATGTGGTTAAGCATCCTGTACTGCCGGATGCAGCGAGCCGGGCAAAGCTCTCCGAAAAACAGAGTGCAAAATATACTGAGAAATATGCTGATTATATTGATCTTGGCGTGATTGAGTGGCGCAAGACATTTGATGAGCATCAAAAGCTGGGTAAAAAGGCGATCCTGTTTGTGATGACCGATGATACACGCAACTGCGATGATGTTGCAGTCTATCTGGAAGGTCGATATCCAGAACTGAAAGACGGGGTGCTGGTGATCCACACGAAGAATAACGGAGATATTTCCGAGGCGGCATCGGGCAAGGCAAAAGAAGAACTGGAGAGGCTGCGGCGGCAATCCAATGAGATAGATGATGCTGCCAGCCCGTATAAGGTGATTGTTTCAGTGCTGATGCTTAAAGAGGGGTGGGATGTACGCAATGTGACCACAATTGTTGGCTTGCGCGCCTATTCGGCCAAAAGCAATATTTTGCCGGAACAGACGCTGGGTCGCGGTTTGCGTAAAATGTATCCTGGCGGTGTGGAAGAGCAGGTCAGCGTGGTTGGCACAGATACCTTTATGGATTTTGTCGAATCCATCCAGGCCGAAGGCGTGGAGTTGGAACACAAACCGATGGGCGAAGGAACAGGGCCGAAAGCTCCATTGGTGATTGAAGTTGATCACGATAATGAGAATAAGGATATTGACGCACTGGATATCGAAATCCCGATACTCTCGCCTCGAGTCTATCGGGAATATAAAAACCTTACAGACCTGGATGCCGGGGCGATGACTTTTAAGACGGTCATTTACCAGCAATTCAGCGAGGAAGAGCAGCGAGAGATTGTTTTCAAGGATATTACGACGTTACTGGCCGATGCCCGCAGCTTTCATCGCATGATCGCTCTGCTGGCCCATCGTTATGTCGGTGAGAAGATTGATCAGATTGTCGGTATCGAGGCGCGCGGATTCATCCTCGGTTCGGCCCTGGCCTACAAGTTGGGAACAGGTATTACCCTGGTCCGCAAGCCGGGCAAGCTCCCTTACAAGACGCGCAGCGTCAGTTATGAACTTGAGTATGGCACCGATACCCTCGAAATACACGAAGATGCCTTCCAAAAGGGGGATCGGGTGATTGTTGCCGATGACCTGCTGGCGACGGGCGGGACCATGGCGGCGGTCGTAGAGCTGGTCAATGCCTGTGGTGCAGATATCTACGAATGTGCTTTTATGGCCGAACTCGAATTTTTGGGTGGTCGCTCCAAGCTGCCTGACGGCAAGGTCTACAGCCTTTTGAAATTTTAACCGGGGTTGATTTATGGGTGGATTTTTCGCCACCTGATTCCTTGTTTTTTGCCGATTGATCCTGTATAAAACCATGCCACGACCCCGTAGCTCAGCTGGATAGAGCGACCGCCTCCTAAGCGGTAGGCCGGGCGTTCGAATCGCCCCGGGGTCGCCAGTAATCAACTAAAGGGTTAGCCATAGTGGTTAACCCTTTTTATTTTAATGGGTTATGGGTAAGTGGCGAAAGTTTTATCTTGCTCTACACCGTCCTTTCCGTTTAGATTTTACACGATTTGAATTCAGTCTTAAATAAAGGGGATCACGCATGAATTTGACCGTTATCGGAACCGGCTACGTTGGTCTTGTGACCGGAACCTGTTTCGCCGAAATGGGCAATAACGTTGTCTGTGTCGATGTCGATAAATCCAAGGTGGCAGACTTGAAGCGTGGCAAGTTGCCGATCTACGAGCCGGGCCTCGATCCGCTGGTATTGCGCAATGCCGAACAGGAGCGCTTACGTTTTACCTCGTCTCTGGCTGAAGGGATGGCTAAGACTGAAATCTTCTTTATCGCTGTCGGCACGCCTCCCGGGGAGGATGGCTCTGCCGATCTCAAATATGTACAAGCCGTCGCGCGTGAGATTGGGCAATTGCTACAGGGCTACGCCGTGATTGTCGATAAGTCGACGGTGCCGGTCGGGACCGCCGAACTGGTGCGCAAGACCATTCAGGACGAACTCGACAAGCGCGCGGTCGAGATCTCCTTTGATGTGGTGAGTAATCCCGAGTTTTTGAAGGAAGGGGCCGCCATCGAAGATTTTATGAAGCCGGATCGGGTGGTGATCGGTAGTGACAGTGACAAGGCGCGTGAATTGATGCGCCAGCTCTATGCCCCCTTTAACCGCAATCGCGAGCGGACGCTCTTCATGGGCGTGCGTGACGCCGAGATGACCAAGTACGCGGCCAACTCGATGCTGGCGACTAAGATCAGCTTCATCAATGAAATCGCAAACCTGTGCGGAAAGCTCGGTGTTGATGTCGAGAACGTGCGCAAGGGGATCGGTTCCGATTCGCGGATCGGCATGTCATTTATCTATCCCGGTTGCGGTTATGGTGGTTCATGCTTTCCCAAGGATGTTCAGGCCCTGATCCGCATGGCCGACGAGGTCGATTTTGAAGCGGGTCTGCTCAAGGCGGTCGAGGCACGTAACAACAGACAGAAGGGCTGGATCGCCGCCCAGGTAAAGCGTCGCTTCGGCAACGATCTCTCCGGCAAGACCTTCGGTCTCTGGGGATTGGCTTTTAAGCCTGGCACCGATGATATGCGTGAGGCTCCGGCGACGGTACTGCTCGAAGAACTGTTGGCGGCAGGTGCTCGGGTGCTGGCCTATGACCCGGTTGCCATGGAGACCGCGCGTAAAGAATTGCCCGACGCCTGGTTCGCCTCCGATGCCCTCGTTTTGACCGCTCATCAATACGATGCCCTGCAGGGGGTCGATGCCATGTTACTGGTCACCGAATGGAAACCCTTTCGGAATCCCGATCTCGATGCGATGAAGCGGCTGATGAAGCAGAATGTTATTATCGATGGCCGTAATCAATACGATCCGCAACTGATCCGCGAAGCTGGTTTCGAGTATACCGGGGTGGGTCGGCGCAATGACTGAGGGTGAGAATTTGCAGGTTGAGGCCGATAGCGGCTGTTTCGTCTGCGGTCTCGATAACCCGGCCGGTTTGCAGATTCAACTGAAGGTCGATTCACAAAATAGCTCGGCTTCGAGTCAACTGAGTCTCGATGCGCGTTTTCAGGGCTGGCAGGGCGTCATCCATGGCGGTATCCTTGCCACCCTGCTTGATGAAGTGGCGATCTACGCTTGCCGCGGTCAAGGCGAGCAGTTTGTGACCACCGGCATCAATGTTCGTTACCGCAAACCGGTTCCGGTGGACTGCGCTATCGATCTCAGTGCTAAAGTAGTCGAGGTACGGCGCAAAATCTACAAGGTTGAATCGCGCATCGAGATTAGCGGAGTGCTCTATGCTGCGGCCGAGGTGCAGGTGATGTGTCTCGATGGAAGTCATAGAGTTGACAGTTATAAATGATGTTGCTATAAAGATCCTCCAGTTTTAGGGCGCATAGCTCAGCGGGAGAGCACTGCCTTCACACGGCAGGGGTCGCTGGTTCGATACCAGCTGCGCCCACCAGTAAAAAATAGGTTACGCAATTTGCGTGGCCTATTTTTTTGTCAACGTTCCACTTTGTTTTTGGTTTTAATGGATAATCATCTTCATCGACTTACCGCCGCGCGCTGACAGTCAATCTATTCTCTGCCAATAAATGCGTGTATGATTGCGAGGATCTGCTGGGCTAAAGCTATGCTTACAGGGGGGTTGGGTTCGGCTACGATCAGTTGAGAAATGCTTGCTTTTTATTGTTATTATGTGCTAACAGATTATGTAAATATGTCTGTTATTTAATTTTTTGAGGTTCCTTGGAGGGGATCCTACCGGTAAGACTCGTATCTATAATTTTCAGTCTGAATAACTCTTGTATCTCATGTTTGAACTCGCCCCGTATCGGTCGATGTTTAAGCTAAAAAATAATGTTCGTGTTTTGCTGGAATATGCATGCACATAGCTTTGATGCTTTGTTGTTTTTTTAATTACCCTGAGTGGAGGTTCTATGAAGAAGTTTTTTTATTCTTTATTCTTTTTGTTGGCACTAGTTGGTCTGGCAGGTTGCGGCACGCAGGATACGGCATCAAATCCGGCAACGGCCGCAACACCGACAACACCGACGACATCAACACCAACACCAACAAGTCAAACTTTAAACCAAACGGGTACTGGGGTTGTTGTTGCTCCAAGTTTCACGGTGTCTTCTGCAGGCAATGTCGTTTTTGCTTTGACGCACGATGGCGGTAGTAACTTCATTGTTGAGTTGAAGAACAGTGCTGGCACTACAGTTAATACTCTTGTAAACGAAATCGGCTCTTTTACTGGGCAGGTTGACGCTGCACTTGTTCCTGGTGAATACCATTTATCTGTAACTGCAGATGGCAATTGGACTGCCGCGATCACTGGTTTCGTTACCAATGGTACGGTTGCTCCACCAACAACAGACCCAGCAGTTGGTGTTCCCACGACTGTTGTCCTCTTAAGTACCCTGGCTGCCGGTACTCAACTCTCCCAAGGTGGGGAAACACAAGTCAGCGCCACGGTTCGTGATGTAAAGAATGACTTGGTTCCAGACGGAATTATCATAAACTTTACTACCGATAAAGGGACTATTTCTTCTCAGTCTACGACGACCAATGGGGTTGCAACCGTTACGTTCCAGGCAGGTTCTTCTGCTGGGGCTGCAACCGTTACGGCTTCAACTCTTGGTGCTGCGGGCCTTGTGCAAGGGACTACGTCGATTGACATAGCAAATGGACAAAGTTCATCTATTGTAGTTTCAAGTGTGCAGCCAGCATCCATAGGTATTCGCGGAAGTGGGATTGAAGACACCTCTCTCATCGTCTTTGAAGTTAGGGATGATGCGGGCAATCCGGCCATTGATGGTACGATTGTCAGTTTTAGTTTGTCTATAGCGGTAAATGGTGGAGAAAATTTATCTGCTTCTTCTGCTCAAAGTGCTGGTGGCTTGGTTAGCGTTGCGCTACAAAGTGGTACAGTTTCCGGTACTGTTGCAGTGCGTGCGTCCGTTGACAAAGGTGCTGGTACTTTCCTTGTTACTGAAGCGAAAATTACGATTGCCAATAATCGTCCCGATGCAGGGCGCATCACCATGGGGGCAACAGTTTTGAACTTGGCTGGTGGCGTGACCCTTGGCCTTCAGAGTGAGGTCAATGCTTATATCGGCGACCGTGCCGGAAATGTTGTGCCTGATGGGTGGCCGGTCAGTTTTATTTCTGAGTGCGGCACTATTGGCACGAGCGGGGGGTTCAATACAAGTACTGCATTAGGCGTTGCCAGTGCTACCTTTCAAACCTCTGCTCCCGATCCTTCAGTGCTTACGGGAATCGCTCCTTTGGGGCCCCAGGGTTATTGCCGTTTGGTAGCATACACCCCAGGCAAAGGTAATTTTCAGGACCTTAATGGTAATGGGACCTTTGATGGCTCAGATGTGTGTGTAACCGTGATGGATGAACCGTATATAGATGCTAACGACAGTGGCGCGTTTGAAACTGGTGAGTATTATATTGATATCAATAACAACGGTTCTTTTGATACGAACGTGGTCAATTGCGTTGATGATTCAATGATCTGGACCAGCATGAATCTAATGATATCGGACTACGCCGCACCGCTAGAATTAACCCCCGCGACATTCAATCTACCGATTGGTGGTAGTCAATCCTTTTCTCTTAAAATTAAAGATATTCTGGGTAATTCCTTGGTTGAGGGAACGGCTATCAGTATTTCTGCGGATGGAGGCTCGTTAGT
>JAKIUS010000057.1 GCA_021647445.1 Geopsychrobacter sp.
CTACAGACAAAACCTTCGGCAGGTAGCTTTCATGGCGTGGGGTCGCCAGAGTATCGGCTGGCGACATCTCCATCACGCCCTGCCGAACCAGATAACGGAAGAAAGTTCTTAGCGCTGAAAGCTTACGCGCAATACTGGTGCGCTTATGCGTCTGATGCAAACGGGCCAGATAACCTCTCAAAAGCAGGATATCGATCTGCTCAAGAGAAGAACCTGTCTCGGGGTCCGAGGATTGCTGCACCAGAAAATCTAGAAACTGCCGCAGGTCACGCCGATAGGCCTCAAGGGTGCGCAGAGATAGATTCCGTTCAACTTCGAGGTGCCGCAGAAATTCACTAAGCCATCGATTCATGCCGGTAGCGCCTCATTGATATGCTGACTTAAGCAGCGCATAAATTGACCCTCTATTTGCGGCGTGGCATATTTCTGAACAGGACCTGTCATTCACGGATTCACGCCCCTGACACAAAAGGACAAACGCCCAATGAAAATCATTGCCACAGTTCTGCTAATTCTGCTGCTGGCCGAAACCCTGATCGTAATTCTCAGTTATAGCATGTGCTGGTATGAGTTCGCCAACAGCGACCCCTTGCTGATGAAGAATCGCTTCAAGCCACGTTCGTTATGGATTGCAGTCTCACTCATAGCGCAGGAGATATTTTTCAATTGCCTGACCCTGGCTCTACTCCCCTTTGGTCTCTGGGCTCCGCGTAATCAACCGCGCATCCAGGGCGAAACGCCCATCCTGCTGGTCCACGGCCTCTTTAATAACCGCGCCAGTTGGTTCTGGTTCAAATGGGCCCTGCGGCGACGGGGGTTCAACAATTTGGCGACCATCAACCTCTCCTCATACCACAATGAAGAATCGTTGACGGAACAGGTTGCAAAACGGGTCGACGAATTGCGCCACAGCTTAAACGTAGAGAAAGTCCATCTGGTTGGACACTCCATGGGGGGCATCATTGCGCGCAACTTCCTGCAACTAAGGGGCGGAGACGGCAAAGTCGATAAGTGTGTATTTCTTGGCACGCCGCACGCGGGGTCAAAACTCACCCCCTTTGCACTCTCCCCCCTCAGTCACGCGCTGGTCCCGAATTCAGATTTCATCAAGCGCTTGGCTGCCAGCCCCCCGGCGCAGCACACCAACATGATAAACATCTACAGCCGTAAGGATAATATGGTTGTCCCGACCGATTCCGCCCATCTCGAAGGGGTCCAAAATATCATTCTCGACAGAATCGGCCACACCGGCCTGCTCTACCGTCACAAGGCGATCAATGCCGTTGCAACGGCACTCGAAACCGTCGGTGATGAATTCATCGTCGATTCCTTGCGTAAGCAAGACCGATAGGACATACGCAGCGCTATGACACAACCGCACCGCAACCGCGTCGGCCTGCAAGCCCTCACAGATTACGCTCCAGAAAAGACCCGCAGCGCCCTTGAACTTTTATTGGCCCCCCTCGGCGGAATGGGTCGTTTTGTCAAGCCAGGTCAAAGGGTGCTGCTGAAACCAAACCTGCTGGCGGGGAAATCTGCCGACCAGGCAGTCACCACCCATCCGGAGATCGTACGTGCCGTTGCGCAAATGGTTCAGGATGCAGGCGGCAGCGTCACTCTAGGCGATTCTCCTGGCATCGGCGGTGCCGCAAGTGTCGCCCGAAAATGCGGCATCATGACGGTCGTTGAAGAGCTGGGAATTCAGTTTAACCCCTTTGACGACGCCGTAAAGATCCATCCCCAAGGACGTACATTTCAAGAGCTTGAAGTCGCACGCGCCCTGCTTGAAGCCGATGTTGTCATCAACCTGCCAAAATTAAAAACCCACCAGATGATGGGACTGACCTGCGCAGTCAAGAATATGTTCGGCGCAATCGTCGGTCTGCGTAAACCCCGTCTACACCTCCAGGCAGGCAGTGACAAGGCTCTGTTTGCTCTGATGTTGCTTGAACTCTGTGAACAGCTACAACCGGCCCTGACGATTGTTGATGCCGTCGTCGGTATGGAGGGCGATGGCCCCGGCAGCGGAGATACGGTGCAGATCGGGGTCTTGATTGCCGGAGAAAACCCTCTCAGCGTTGACCGGATTGCAGCAGAAATTGTTGGCATGCACCCACAACAGATCTGGACCCTGAAACTGGCCCTGCAGACAAAACGTGAGGGAGCAAAGCTCGAAACTATCGAAATTGTGGGGGAGAGTGTCGCGGCCCTGAAAATCGACGGATTCAAAATGGCCCGGCAGACAGATATTAATGGGCGCATGCCCGGCTTCATGCAACGGTTATTGAAGCAGGCCTTGACCGCCCGCCCGGTTCCCGACCATGCTCTTTGCACCCGCTGCGCGATTTGCGTCAAACATTGTCCCCCCGCTGTCATGTCCATTTCCCAGCAACAGCTTAAAATCGACTATAAATCCTGTATCCGTTGTTTCTGTTGTCAGGAGCTTTGCCCCCAGGGGGCGCTCTTCACCCAGCAGGGGTCATTACTCAAACTGGCGCAGATATTTAAAACCCTGAAGTGGTAATTTTTCGCCCCAAAAGACAAAATCACTACGGTTGTTGACCTTTTATGTGTTTTTTTAGTATGGTCAAAAAAATAATACATATGCTTTTACATTGCAATGCTACCCGGAACCAAGATAACCCCTATTTATCCAGAAACACCCTAACGTTCTCGGCACGGACTTATGCCCTGCTGGTTGTCGTTTATTTTCTGATATTTGCGAATAAACCGGCGTTCTACATTCACTATCATCGAAGGAGGAGAAACATGCAAAGAACCATGAGATGTCTCATCTTCACCGGATTGGCGCTCTTGCTGGCCGTCCCCGCAATCGCGACCGATACCATCAAGATCGGCTTCAACATACCGATGACGGGGGATATCCCCAAGGTCGGTGAATCCTCGAAACTTTCAGCAGAAATGCTCAAGGCCGACATTAACGGCAACGGCGGTCTTGAAGTTGGTGGCAAAAAGTATATGCTCGACTTTGTCTATGAGGATAACGAGGCGAAGGCTGAATCAGCCGTCACCACTGCACTTAAACTGATCGAAAGAGATCAGGTACTCGCGATGATCGGCCCGAATTCGAGCAAGCAAGCGGTCCCCGCCGGGCAGGTTGCAGATGACAACCATACGGTTATGGTTTCCCCTTGGTCAACGAACCCCGATACCACCTTTGACCGTCCCTGGGTATTCCGCGCGGCCTTCCTCGACCCCTTCCAGGGGCCGGTCGCAGTCAACTTTGCCGTCAAGCAATTCAATGCCAAAACTGCGGCTGTCCTCTACGACCTTTCGAACGATTATTCCAAGGGTCTGGCAGAAATCTTCCGCGATGTGTTCGAAAAAAAGATGGGGGCGAAAACAGTGCTCGCCTTCGAGAGCCACGGCACCAAAGACCAGGATTTCAGCGCCCAACTCACCAAGATCATCTCCACCAATCCCGACTTCATCTTCTTACCTGACAACTACAACCAGGTCGCATTGATCGTTAAACAAGCCCACCAACAGGGGTACAAGGGACAATTTATGGGTTCTGACGCTTGGGGTTCTTCTGAGCTGATGACCCTCTGCGGGGACGATTGCAAGGGGCTCTACTTCTCGACCCACTACGCGGCTGCCGGCGCGACTGGCGCGACCAAAACCTTTATCGACCGCTATACCAAAAAATACGGTTATGTGCCCGATGATGTCGCGGCGCTTACCTGGGATGCAACACGCATTGTCCTAAAAGCGATCCAGGATACCAATGGACTGACTGGCAAACTCAAAAAAGACCGCAAGGCAATCCGCAAGGCGATGTCCAATATCCCCAGTTTCAAGGGCATCACCGGCGATATGAGTTTCGACGAGCAAGGCGACCCGGTCAAATGTGCTGTGGTGGTCCGAATCAGCGACAAGGGTGAATTCGAATTCACCGAATCGATCTGTCCGCAGTAATTATTCGGCGTTTAAATAACCAACCCGGGTGGCGAACCTGTAAGTCCGTCACCCGGGTCGCTTATCTTCTGGCTCAGAAGGTTCAAAGATGCTTGAGAGTTTTCTACAAAACCTGATCAACGCGCTTCAATGGGGTAGCTTTTACGCCTTGATCGCCCTTGGCTACACCCTGGTTTACGGTGTGTTGACCCTGATCAACTTTGCCCACGGCGATATTTTCATGGTTGGGGCTTATATCGCATTTTTTGCCGCGAGTTTCGCCCTGACAACCTTAGGATTATCGGGTTGGGCGGCATTAGCCCTCACTATTCCGATTACGATGATTCTGACCGCGATGGTCGGGGTCACCCTTGAGCGCATCGCCTATCGACCCTTACGTCGAAAGGGAGCCAACCGCCTTTACGTAGTCATCACCGCACTGATGTGTGGCCTGATTCTTGAGCATTCAAACCTGGCAATTTTAGGTGCCAGCCGTAAAGCCTTTCCAACCCTTATCGATCTGAAAATTTACCATATTGGTGGTGTCACCATCACCAATCTCAATATCGCGGTTATCCTTGTGACCAGCCTGGTATTTATCATGCTGCATAAAATCGTCACCAAGACCCGCGTCGGCATGGCGATGCGTGCCATCTCTTACGACAAATTCGCGGTACCTCTGATGGGCATCCCCCTCGATAATATAATTGTTATCACCTTCATCCTCGGTTCAGGATTAGCGGGGCTGGCGGGCTTGATGTTCGCCATGTCCTACCCGGTTTTAGAGCCCTACATGGGGGCCTTAATTGGCTGGAAGGCCTTTATTGCTGCGGTGGTCGGCGGCATTGGTGATATTCGCGGCGCGTTTCTCGGCGGCTTTCTACTCGGAGCGGTCGAAATTATGGTCGTCGCTTTCTTCCCATCGACCCTGCGCGACCTGATTGCTTTTACCGTCCTGCTGGTCATTCTGACCCTGAGGCCGACCGGACTTTTCGGTATTGCTAAAACCACCAAGATATAGACGGCGACCCGATGCTACGACGATACTCTGTACACCTGATTCTACCCTCTCTCGGTGGTCTGCTGGTCTATAGCGCCTATGAAGAGCTCCTGGGACTTTACACCCTCTCGGTTCTGATGTTCATGGGGGTTAACATCATCCTCTCTTCCAGCTTGAACCTGGTCAACGGCTACATGGGAGAGTTCTCCTGCGGGCATGCCGGGTTCATGTGCGTGGGAGCCTATGTCTCTTCGTTACTCGGCGTCTGGCTGTTTGCCAAGGATAGAGTCTTTGGTGCGCCGTTCCTAGATCCCGACTACGCCATCTACGCCTTCCCTTTTATAATTTTGATCGGCGGAATTGCCGCCGCCATCGCAGGACTCTTGGTTGCCATACCCTCGTACAAGACACGTGGCGATTATCTGGCAATCATCACGATTGCCGCCAACTACATCATTATCAGCAGCATCGAAAACATCGGCAGCATTGGCGGCTCACGCGGCTTCATGGGAATGAAACGGGTCATAGGTTCGATGGAGGATATCGCCGACCTGCCGTGGATGCCGATCTGGGTCTTCATCTTTACGGTTGGCACAATCTGGGTGTTGCGGCGTTATGTCTCCTCAACCTTCGGCAAGGGCGTCTCCGCCATCTGCCAGGATGAAGTAGCTGCCGAAATCATGAGCGTCAACACCAACAAGATGAAAACCATCTCCTTCATGCTTTCATCTGGACTGGCGGGCATCGGTGGCGGGCTGTTTGCTTATATCATCGGCTACGTCAACCCCGGTTCGTTCACCATTCTAAAATCGACAGAAGTGCTGGTTATGGTCTACCTAGGCGGCATGGGTTCTCTCTCTGGCTCGGTGTTGTCAGCAATACTCTTTACCTTCCTGCTTGAACTGCTTCGCCCTCTGGGCATATTCAAGTGGGTTATCATCCCGCTAATGCTGGTAATCATGATGCAATTCCGTCCCGAAGGAATCATGGGCAAACGCGAACTGGGGGATATCTTCCCTCGTTTGAAGCGTTTCTACAGGTTCAAATAACATGACCAAGACACAGACGAAAATTAGCGATGCCCCGGTACTGGAAATCCGCAATCTAAATCAAAGATTCGGCGGATTGACTGCCGTCGCCGATTTCAATGTCCGCCTGCAGAAAAATGAACTTTCGGGCCTGATCGGTCCCAACGGTGCCGGGAAGACCACTATATTCAACCTGGTCAGTGGCTTTTATCAGCCGAGTGAAGGAGAGATCTTTGTCGCCGGTCAACCGACCGCCGGTCTCAAACCGCATAAGATCACCGCACTCGGCGTTGCACGCACTTTCCAGAATATCAGACTATGGAACGACATGACGGTGCTCGACAACATCCGTGTCGCCCAGCACTATCGTCTCGGTTACGGTTTCTTTCACAGTATCGCCCGCAGCAGACACTACGTTCAACGTGAGGCCGAAATCGCGCAGGAAGCAGCAGAACTGCTCGAAATCTTTGATCTGCAACGCTACGCCAATGAAACGCCGGGTAATCTGCCCTATGGCACCCAGCGCAAATTGGAAATTGCTCGCGCCCTGTCGATTCATCCACAATTACTGCTGCTTGATGAGCCGGCCGCAGGCTTGAACTCATCCGACATCCAGGAACTCATTCGTTTGATCCGCTGGATTCACACCAAATTCGATGTCTGCATCTGGATGATTGAGCATCACATGGATGTGATGATGGAGCTCTGCACTCAAATCAAGGTCATCGACTTCGGCCAGACCATCGCGGAAGGTGTGCCTGAAAAAGTTCGTAATGATCCCGCGGTAATGACCGCATATCTCGGAGATGATGTAATCTGATGATGTTGTCAGTTAAAGATCTGGAAGTGAAGTACGGCAATATTCAAGCGTTACACGGCATCAGCTTTCATGTTAACGAAGGTGAAATCGTCACCCTGATCGGAGCCAATGGTGCGGGAAAAACCACAACCCTGATGTCGATCTGCGGTATTACTCCTCCTCGCAAAGGCGAGATCGCCTTCAAAGGCAGCCGTATTCATCACCTGAAACCTGAATCTATTGTCCAGCTTGGAATTTGTCAGGTGCCTGAGGGACGACGGATTTTTCCGGGAATGACGGTGGTTGAGAACCTTGAGATGGGGGCTTTTCTGCGCAATGATAAAGCCGGAATCAAAAGCGATCTTGACATGGTTTTCGATCTGTTTCCCATTCTCGACCAGCGTCGCAGTCAGTTGGGGGGAACCCTCTCAGGTGGTGAACAGCAGATGCTGGCGATCTCACGCGCCTTGATGGCCCGTCCGCGACTGTTGTTGCTTGATGAACCCTCGCTGGGGTTGGCTCCATTGATTATCCAGCAGATTTTCGAGATCATTAAAAAGATCAACAAAGAGAGTGGCACGACGATTTTTCTTGTCGAGCAAAATGCCAACCAGGCTCTGAAGCTGGCCCACCGGGGCTATGTCATGGAGAATGGGCGGATCACTCTGGTTGATAAGGCCTCGGTTCTGCTCGAAAATGATGAAGTGAAAAAGGCGTACCTGGGGTTGTAGAATCTTTTTCGTATAAGATTGATCAGGCCCGCTCTTCATTCGTGAAGGGCGGGCTTTTCCATATCCTGCCGGTTGGTTTGCTGACCGCAATTTAGGGTACACTTGAATGGATAGATAACGCATTGTGACCTGGAGGCCTCATCATGAAACGATTGCAAGAGCGCCTGCAAACAATTATCGGCAAAGGATATAAGGCCTACAAACAACTGCAGGGCAGTTATCAGTTTGAAAATTTCAGACTGACCTTTGACCATATTCAAGGGGACCCTTATGCCTTGTCTTCACGGATCAGTATTTCTATTGAAGAGGCAGACCATGGCTTGCCTCAGGCACTCAGATCGACAGCCATCCGCCAGATTGCGCTTGAAGATTTTCTTGCCCGGGCTGTCAGTCAGGCAATCGGTCAATACGTCAAGGGGCAGCGTGGTACAGGACACAGCGGTCAGATAAGGATTGC
>JAKIUS010000058.1 GCA_021647445.1 Geopsychrobacter sp.
TTTTTATGGATCAGGCGGATGAGGTAGATGGAGGCCGTTTTGGGCAGTTGTTCAAGTAATTCGGTACAGAGGCGGGAATCATCAAGAGAGTGACGCTCGGTGGTGCGTTTACAGGTTTTACCGAGCTTCTGCAAAATGTAAGATTGTTGCTCCGCCAGATTCAAATTGTCTGAGGTGTGGACGAAGAAGAAGGTGTTGTAGATGGCATGACCTTCGAGGAAGAGTCGGTTATAGCTGTGTGTGCCCTTTGTTTTGTTGGTGAAGAGCAGATGGCCGTTACTGTCGTAATTTGTGCCGTAGAGGATCAGGCGATTGCGGATGTCTGCTTTTGCCAGGTCGGCCAGGGGTTGCTCGACCCCGAACATGTACTCGCAGAAGGACCCGCCATTGCCATTATGACCGATCCCCTTGGCGGAAAGCATAAATTCGTTTCCCGGGGCAAAGAAGCGCAGTGAATCGCCTTGCTGTTGGTAGAACTGTGCGCGTGATCCCTCACCGCCTGCGGCGGTAGCGAAAAATTCGATGTTGTCATCGATATGTCCATGCAGACGAAGTTCTGTGTCGATAATCATATCTATAATCTGCGCCTTTTAGTTTCCTGTCAGGACAGGCTGAATTCGATCTGTTGTCCATCGAAGGCAAACCCGATCCCGGGCGGAAGCTCTTTTTCATGTTTTGGATGATCGACTTCGTGGCTGAGGTGCGTCAGCCAGGTCTGTTTTGCTCCGATCTCCTGCGCGACCTTAACGGCCTGTTGGATATTGAAATGGGTCCGATGCGGTTTGATGCGTAATCCATCGATGACTAAAATTTCAACCCCGTCGAGGAGCGTTCTTGAGGCCTCGGGGATGCCATTGCAGTCAGTGAGATAGGCCAGTGGCCCGATGCGGTACCCGAAGACTTCCATAGCCCCATGCAAAAGCGGGACCGGAATTAGTGGAATTCCACAAATCCAAAAGGTGTCCGCAACAGGGCAGGTCTTTAATTGTGGAATATAGCCTGGTTCGCTGGTCGACGCGAAGATGTAGGGGAAATTGTTGCGGATCTGCAGCAGGGCGGCATTTGCGCCGTATAGCGGAATTGGCGGTCTGTTGCGCCGGGTGAAGACGCGCAGATCGTCAATACCGTGCAGATGGTCGGCGTGGACATGGGTATAGAGTACGGCGTCGATATGGTTGATCTGCTCGCGGAGCATCTGTTGCCGCAGGTCGGTTGCGGTGTCGATGAGAATATTGCAGTGCCCACAACGCAGCAGGGCGCTGCAACGTGTTCTGCTGTTGCGCGGATCCTTAGATTGACAGACCGGACAGGTGCAACCGATCACTGGGATGCCGGTGCTGGTCCCTGAACCCAGAATGATCAATGAGAGTTTGTCGGCGGTCATAGGCTCGTGGTGCTGGCAGTTGAAGTAAAGTGACTATAAAAATCTAGCATCGGTACGCCAAAAGAACAAGTATTGCCCCGCAGTATTGATGCTGATGAGGAATATTTCTAAATTGTTGAATCCGCAGCGTTCTGATCGATCAAGCGCGGCAACAGATGCTGTCTATAAATTTTGTCAGCGACTTTGGCACAGCGATTATTGCTGGCTAATTCCGCATAGGTTAAGAGTGGATCGGCCAGATTCAGTTCTGCTGGTTGTCGACCAATCCACAGGTTCTGCTGTCCAAAGGGCGCGAGGAGGCTGATTTCGCCATCGGGATCGGGCGTCAAGTGGAGTTGCAACATCAGTTTGAGCTGTAATTGGCTCGGCACATAGAGGGTAGCCGATTCTGGTTCGAGCTGTTTCGTGAGTAGCGCGGCACCTAGTTGGCCGCCGACCAGGACAGAATCTCTGTTTGAAGCGCGGCTGATCAGTTCGGGCAACTGTTGCAGAGTGTAATCCTCATGCAAAGAGCACTGTTGCAACATCATGCGTGGGCGCAGAGTTTCAAGGTAGCCAAGTTGCCAGCGCTGAAGCAGGTCTTCTCTTGCGACCAGTTTACGTCCAGTACCAGTCTTTATCAGGTTGCCGCGTTTCTCAAGTTCCTTCAAAAGATCACCAATTGCTCCGAGGGCGATACCTGCATCATCTGCCAGCACACGGTAGGTTGCGTTCGCGGTTTGTGGGTTGCGCAGGAACAGGTAGATCAGTTTAAGTCCGGCCGGCCTGAAGAGTCGATCAAGTCCACCGGTGACCGGCTGATGTCTTTGGCCGCCGATTTCGACGTAGAGTGGAGTCTGGTGAAGTAGAAGGTTACCGGCACAATCGGCGAATTCGATCTTTTTCTGTTTTAATTTGGCCGCCAGGCTCGGGTTGACATAATGGGTAAGGAGAAGGGGCGCGCAGTCAGCTGGTGCGGGGGTAGTTTTCAGCTGGTGAATAACCAGATCGGCGATTGAAGGTGAGAGTTTCGGCACAACTTTCAGATAGTAGTATTTTTCTCCCCAGTCGCCCCCGAGTTTGATGGTGCCAGCAAAGGGGCCACCGAGTTTTTTGATCACGAAATCGATCTGACAGCCGGGCAGGCTGCGGATCGCTTTCATGCAGCCATAAATAATCTGTTCGTCACGTTGTTTGGCTTTGTTGGTCATAATATGCCTTTTACTGGGGCTATATGTTCAAATATGCTTTGTGTTCAATAAAATGTAAAAGTTTAAATATTGAAACCGATCGACGCAAACATGTCAAGAACTGTATTGGCACGGTATGGGGCATGTGGCTCATGGGTCGGTCTTTCGGATCTCTTTAACGTTGAAGAGGGACGGGATATTTAAAGGTACTTTTCGATCTGGATCCCCTTGAGAAAGGGATCGACTTCGGCGAGAATTTGACTGCTGTCAGGCAGGCTGAGTTCCGGGGCATCCTCAATATGTTGTCCCATAGCACCTATGATCCGTTTGAGTTTTAGGGAGTTGTCCCCCTGATGATTGCGGTCTATGACCAGAGCGATCTCGTCGTTGTGCAGGCGCACCAGGGTGCCGACCGGGTAGGGGCCAAGAAATCTGGTGAAGTTTTTGACATATTCGGGATGCAGATGGCTGCCGCTCATGTGTTGGAGCTGGTCAAGGGCCTTTTTCGGTGAGAAGGGTTTTTGATAGCAGCGGATGGTGGTCATGGCATCAAAGGTGTCGGCGATGGTGACCATATCGACCAGCGGAGAGAGTTTGCCGTTGCGGCTGCTCTCCGGGTAACCGGTATGGTCATAGCGCAGATGGTGGTGGTGGATAATGTCGATAACCTCTGCGGGAATGTCGTTCATCTTCGACACAATTTCGACCCCGCGTTGTGGATGTTCCATCATCTTGCACCGCTCTGCAGCACTAAGTTGCCCCGGTTTGGTAATGATGGCGTGATCGATACTCATTTTTCCAAGATCATGCAGCATCCCGCCCATCCCGAGCAGATTCAGTTGCTCAGTATTCAGATTGCAGGCCCGGCCGACCGTTATGGCGATAACCGAAACGTTGACCGAATGGGTGAACGTATAGTTGTCATAATCCTTGAGCAGGGTCATAGCAAGGAGTGTGTAGGGGCGACTGATCGCGCTACTGACCATTTTTTGTGCGGCACTGAAGGCCATTTTGGCCGAGGGGCATCGTCCGAGACGGGCATCTTCATAGATCGACTCAACGACATTCAAGGCCTGGCGATAGACCTCACGAGGGGTTTCTTCTTCCGGGATGACACGAATATATTCAATGCCAAGGATGGCAAAGGTGTCGGCAATCTCCTCATTGCTGCTGAGTAACTGAGTGATCAGTTCAAGCAGTTGTGCGGTATCTACGCCTGAGAAAAAAAGAATCTCTTTGAGTTTGCAGTCACGAATCCTTTGAGAAAGCTCCAGAATCGCCGGTTGCTGTTCGAGGCAGGGCAGGTCTTCGACCAGCAGGGTTCCATCAGCAAAACCGAGGTGCAGCCGCCCTTTTTGTAGCAGGATGGGTCGCATGGCGTCGAGGACGTTAAGTAATTGACGGCGGACCTGGGGGTGATCCCCCGGGTAGAGTCGCATCCCTTGGAGTACTGCCGCCAGGCTGGCTGGGATCTGTTTAATCTGTTGTGGGGTGATCATATCGTTTGGCCAGATTTGCGCTACTCAATTCTGCCGCTCGCTGCACGACAGCATGGGGAGATTTTTGCCATTTTTTCAAGGCACTGTCGAGTTCTTTATTGCCCAGCTTTCCGAGGGTTAAAATAATTTCGGCGCGTAACTCCTCCAGGCGTTGAAGGTGGAGTAAATTAGGGCGTTTTGCCAGCGCCAGTAATGGAACGAGCGCCTCCTTGGGGTTGAGTACGCCGAGGGCAGAAATGGCATCACTGCGGAGTTCGGTTTTGCGTCCAAAGGGGTCAAATTTCTGGGCAATGCTCAAGAGCGGCCGGACCGCTTCGGCGCATCTGGTTGCGCCTAAAGCCTTGACTGCTGGGCGTCTCAGGGTAACATTTTGGTCGCGGGTCAGGGTAAGCAGTAGGGGAACCGAGTTTTTACCACCGATCATTGCCAATGCTCTGATCAGGGCGCGGCGCACCCGTGGGTCTGAATGCCTGGTGAGGGGGGTGAGAATCTCAATCCCCGCTTCAAGACGTAGATTTCCGAGTAGGGTCACAGCATTTCTGACGACGTACCATTTGTTGTTGTGGACCATTTCGCGCAAGAGTTCAAGGAGAGGCTCGCCCATTCTGCCGAGCAGGGTGCTGAGCCGTTTGCGCACCGTACCATCTTCTTCCTTGCTCATTTGGGCCAATAATTGCGGGGCGATTTTTATGCCGAGACCGACGATGAGTTGCTGAAGACGCTGGTATTGTTGAGGTGAGAGTGCCGTGCTCTTGAATTGAGCGCACAGGAGAGTGCCTGTCGGTGCGGTTAACAAGCGATCGATCGCTCCAGCCGAAATGCTGCGTTGGGGGCGGCTGCGTCTCTTCTGTTGACTGTGGTTCAAGAGCAGGGAGAGGATACGCATGATGCCCGGCGGACCGGTCTCTGCAAAGTATTGTGGGGAAATCCTGAGGAGTTTGTCGATTTGCAGCCGATAGGCATCGTCGTGCTGCTCCAGAGAAAGTTGCTCAATGATCAAGTGGAGTTGTTGCGCCAGGTCTGAACGGCTGAAAGTATCGGTTGTATCGAGTCGTTGGTCATCGATTTCGATCGTGGTATTTTCAAGCTCTTCAGCCAGTTGCTGGCGCTTGTGGAGTGCACCATCGAGGCTGCTTTCGTTTATCCAGATGGTCGAAACCTGATGATTGCGCAGGAAAACTGGCAGTCCCCCGATGCGATAGATCTCTTCCGCCGAAGTCGATAGGCCCTGCAGAAAGATCATTAATTCACTGATCGGCAGGTCGGGCAGAAAGATTAACTGATTGACCCGGCGTTCGACCAGCAGGCGAGCGAGGTCGGGCAGGGCGGGATTTTTTTCGCCGATGGGGTTATCGTCGAGGGTGAAACCTGTTTGACTGCACTGGATGGCCCGTTTGTGCTGATGCTTGAGCATGGGGCCGAATGCCGTCATTACCTCTTCGATGGCGTTTTCAAGGCTCGGATGCTTCTCAGGATAAAAGCGTAGCGCCTTCATCAGCTTGACCAGACCGGTCAATGCCTGCTCAAACTCAAGAATCAGCTGGGTTGCAGCCAAGGAACCCTCCGTAAACGCACATGTTTTTATGGCTAATAGTCTTAGGTCGTCAAGATACCCTGTCGCGTCAGGGTTGTAAATATTTCCTTCGGAGATAGCCGTTTATTCTGGGGACCCTGTCTTTTGTGCCGGTGGCTCTTTATCAATAATGCAGAAGCTGGTGTCATGGATCCCTTCGTCTGCCGGCAGGTAGATATTTTCAATCAGTGCGGCAAAGCGCTGATTGATCGTTTTTCGCCGCAATTTCAGGGTCGGAGTGACTTCGCCCTGGCTGCCGATGAAGTCACGCGACAGAAGTGTGAACCGGCGAATTTTTTTGTAATTGGGACGATCCTGTTGCATGCGGTCAATGCGGCGTCGGATCAGGCCCAGAATCCGCGGATGATTGACCAGGTCGCATTGATCGAGAAAATCGATCTTCTTAAAAGCCGCATAAGAGGCGAGGGCTTCGAAGTCGGGAACGACCAGGGCGGTCAGGTAGGGCCTGCGATCGCCATGCACCATGACGCTGCTGATGTAGCGATCCGTTCTCAGGTTGTTTTCAATCTCCTGGGGCGCGACATTTTTACCGCCGGCAGTGACGATGATATCTTTTTTGCGATCGGTTATTATGAGGTAGCCATCCGCATCAATTCTGGCGATGTCGCCGGTATGAAACCAGCCATCAGAAAAGACCTCGGCGGTCTGCTCAGGGAGTTTCCAGTACCCCTGTGACACACTGGGGCCTCTGACCAGAAGCTCTCCATCCTCTGCTACTTTAATCTCAAGGTTGGGCAATGGCGGGCCAACGGTCCCCAGGCGATGATGACCTGGGTAGTTGACGGCAATAACCGGGGCCGTTTCAGTCAGCCCGTAGCCTTCATAGATCGGAATCCCAGCGGCCAGGAAGAATTCGGCAATCTCCTGCACCAGCGGCGCTCCTCCCGAAATAAAAAAGCGCAAGCGGCCACCGAGACGTTCGCGGAGCTTTGAGAAGACCAACATGGAAAAGATTGCCATCGAAATCTTCAGGCCGAGTTTTGGGGTCTTCCCCTGTTGCTGGCAGGCAACCTGGGCCTTGCCCGCCTTTAAGGCCAGAAAAAAGAGTTGTTTCTTCAGCCAGGGTCCGGAAGAGACGCGTTCGAGAACCCGGTTGTACATTTTTTCATAGAGTCGTGGCACGCTTACGACGATGGTCGGATTGATTTCGGCCAGGTTGGCCGGCACCGTGTCGATACTCTCGGCGTAGGCGATGGTCACACCCTGGTGCAGCATCAGGTAGTATCCGGCCATCCGCTCAAAAATATGCGACAATGGCAGGAACGACAAGCATTGATCGGCATCACTGATCTGGATCAGATGGCAACAGGCCTCGACGTTGCTAAGGATGTTGTCGTGGGTCAGGATGGCGCCCTTGGGGGTGCCGGTCGTTCCCGAGGTGTAGACCAAGGTGGCGATCTCCTCACGTTTTCCGGCAGCGAGGATTTTTTCAAGTTTTTCAGGCTTGACCTTGTCTGCCAGGCAGAGAAAATCGTCAAGGGCGATGACGCGAGAATGGTTCAGCTGTCCCTCAAGCAGGATGACGCGCTCAAGTTTCGGCAGTTGTTCGATGTTTTCGAGCAGTTCCGTAACGAAACTTGCCGAGTGGGCAAAGAGGAAGCGACTCTGAGAATCGTTGAGGATATGGATGATGGTCTTGATCTCCTCAGTGTGATAGACGGGGACAGAGCATCCGCCAGCGGCCATGATCCCGAGATCTGCCCAAGCCCATTCGGGCCGATTGGGAGACATAATGGCGGCATGTTGTCCGGGCTTGAGCCCCAATGACAGCAGTGCGCGACCGTAGATTTTTATTTTTCCCGCGAGCTGTGTCCAGCTGATATCTTGATAACGTCCCGCCTGTTTGCGGCGCATGACGGTTCGACCGCTAAAACGTTCACACTGTCGTAGAATCATTCTGGGCAGAGTGTCTTTCATGGGCGGCTCCTTTGGGGTTAACTGCAACGTTTAAAGGGAGAGTTATTTAAGTCTATCATGGGAAAATCAGTTTTGATTCTAGGGGTCACCGGAAGTATCGCCAGCGGCAAGAGTCTGGTCGCCGATCTCCTGCGTCAGCGGGGGGCGACCTTGTTGAGTGCCGATCAATTGGCCCGCGAGGTGGTTGCGGTTGGTTCCGCGCTTTTGGGGCAGTTGGTCGATCTGTTTGGTCCTCACATACTGAACAGGGACGGCTCTTTAGATCGTGATGCGCTTGGAGCAGTGATCTTTGCTGATGCCGCAGCCCGTTTAAAGTTGAATCGTCTTCTGC
>JAKIUS010000059.1 GCA_021647445.1 Geopsychrobacter sp.
CTCTGCTCGATGACGCCGAGGCCGAACAGATCATAGGCGTTGCGGCTGGTGACCCGGGCGACATCTTCTAGGGTCAATCCTTTAATTTCGGCGATCTTTTCAGCGGTGAAACGCACATAGGAGGGTTCATTGCGTTTGCCACGATGGGGAACCGGGGTCAGGTAAGGGCAATCGGTTTCAATCAGCATACGGTCGATGGGGATCGCGGCGACCACTTCACGCAACGCCTCGTTTTTTGGATAACTGATATTGCCGGTGAACGAAAGATAGAACCCGAGTTCAAGGCAGGCATGGGCCAGGCCAATATCACCACTAAAGCAGTGCAGGACCCCGCCGCATTCTTCAGCCTGCTCTTCGCGCAGTATCTGCACAACCTCATCGTGGGCGTCACGATCATGGACAATAATCGGCTTTTTGTGCTTGCGCGCCAGGCGGATCTGTTGACGAAACGCCTGACGCTGCAGGTCGCGCGGCGAGTGATCGCGAAAGAAGTCGAGTCCGATCTCACCGAGGGCCACCACCTTCGGGGCGGTCAACAACCCTTCGATCAGAGCCAGACCTTCAGCGTTCGCTTCTTCTGCCTCATGCGGATGAATACCGACTGCGGCGTGAATCGGGGCGTATTGGCCAGCTAAGGCAACACTTTTGGCCGAACTCTGCAGGTCACAACCGATGGTCAGAATCTGCTTGATCCCGGCCTCATCGGCGTTTTGCAGAATTTGCTCAAGCTCACCGTCGAACTGACTATTGTCGAGATGGGCATGGCTGTCGACCAGCGTTAGAAATTTTTCGTCCATTCTTTTTATGTTCACCTTTGGCTTTATTCGGCCTCAATCCGCGGGAAGAGCGGGGATGCCTTCTCAATTTTGCTGCCAGCAGAAAGAGCGCCCCAGCTATCGTTATCAATCAAATTGGACTGGGGATCGACTCCCAGGTGGCCGAGAATCTGTTCGGCTGTTTGTGGCATAAAGGGGGCAATCTGCAGGGCGATCAGTCTCTGCCCCTCCAGCAGGTTGTAGAGGACCCGACCCAGTCGATCCTGTTGTTGTGGATCCTTGGCCAGGGTCCAGGGGGCGGTTTGGTCAATATACTTATTGCCCGCTGAAATCAGCTCCCAGATTGTCTGCAGCACCTTGTTGAATGACAGATTGTCGTAAAGTTTGTCAATTTTTGCCGGTGCCAACTCAAAGAGCTCGATAAACGCCAGATCGATCTCATCGGCTTGACCAGCAGCCGGGACTATGCCCGCGAAATACTTACCGAGCATGGCGGTCGAGCGGCTGAGCAGGTTGCCCAGGTCATTGGCCAGGTCGGAGTTGATGCGTGAAATCAATGAGCTGTGCGAAAAATCGCCATCGAGCCCGAAGGGCACTTCGCGCAGCAGAAAGTAGCGGATTGCATCGACGCCATACTTGTCGATGAGCATGTTCGGCTCAACCACATTGCGCAGGCTCTTGCTCATCTTCTGTCCTTCGACAGTCCACCAGCCGTGAGCGAAGACCTTTTTCGGCAGTGGAAGGCCGGCAGCCATCAGGAATGTCGGCCAATAGACGGCATGAAAACGCAGAATATCCTTGCCAATAACATGGGCATTAACCGGCCAGAATTTTTCGTAGAGTCCATCCTTGTCGTCAGGATAGCCGAGGGCCGAAATGTAGTTGGTCAGAGCGTCAAACCAGACGTAGATGACGTGTTTTTCGTTGCCCGGTGCGGGGATTCCCCAAGAGAATGAGGTGCGCGAGATCGAGAGGTCGCGTAAACCCTCCTTGATGAAGGAGAGGATCTCGTTGCGTCGCGATTTCGGCTGAATGAAGTCGGGATTCTCTTCGATGTGTTGCAGCAGTTGATCCTGATACTGGCTCATGCGGAAGAAGTAGGACTCTTCCTTTAATTTTGTGGTTGGACGACCGCAATCGGGGCAGGTGCTGTCGAGCAGTTGGGTCTCGGTCCAGAAGGTTTCGCAGGGGGTACAGTACCAGTCCTCGTATTCGCCGAGATAGATATCGCCCTTGGCCTGGAGCTTGAGAAACTGCTCGGTAACGGCACGCTTGTGGCGTTCCTGGGTGGTGCGGATGAAGTCGTTGTGGCTGATATTGAGTTTGTCCCACAAGGCCTGATAGCGTTTCACGACCCGGTCCGCCAACTCCAGCGGGGTCTCGCCGTTGGCGTTGGCTGCCGCTTCAACCTTTTGGCCGTGTTCATCGGTCCCGGTTAAAAAATAGACGTCGAAGCCGCGTGAACGTTTGTAACGTGAAATGACATCGCAAGCGAGGGTCGTATAAGCATGTCCGATATGCGGGACATCGTTGACATAATAGATCGGGGTGGTGACGTAAAATTTTTGGGCCATTGCGGCATCCTTTTGCTCAAGGCTATGGAATCAAAATATAATTTATTCGCTCTTTTTTGGGGCTGAACCCTGATCGGTCCGCCGCCGTGGCCGCCTTCGGTTTCTGCGTCTTGGGCGGCCCGGTTTTTGTTCTGTGTTTTTTTGTTCGTCAGTATTTTTGTCTACCTTCGGGGCTGCCGGCTTTTTGTTGTCAATGGTCTTACTTTCCTCGGCCTGGGCCTGCTGTTCCGGTTTGCGCGGATTGTTGCTTCGGCCACCGCGCCGCCGGGGCCTGCGTTGCTGTCTGGCCTCCTCGGTTGTTTTCTGATCTTTTTTCTCCGGTTTTGCTGCCGCCGGAGTCGCTCGTTTTGGTACGGGAGTAGGTGTGGTATCGCGTGGTTTGTTGAGGTCGTCAATATGGACTTCTCGGCGGCCATCCTTGTCGGCGATGGTTACCTTCTGGGCCAGGATGTTTAATGAAATCACCTCAACCGGTCCATCGGGCAAGTTGAGTTTTTTGCCACATTTGGGCATGTTCTTGCGCAGTTCGTTGTAGGTCTCGTATTCATAGCCGAGGCAACAGAGCAACCGTCCGCACTGACCACTGATCTTGCTCGGGTTGAGAGCCAATCCCTGCGCCTTGGCCATCTTGACCGATACCGGTGCGAAGCTGCGCAGGTAACTGCTGCAGCATAGTTCACGGCCGCAACAGCCGAGGCCGCCAACCATCTTGGCCTCGTCTCTAACCCCGATTTGGCGCATTTCTATCCGGGTGCGAAAGTGCTGGGCCAGATCGTGTACCAGATCTCTGAAATCTATACGGCCGTCGGCGGTAAAGTAGAAGACGATTTTCGAGCCATCGAATAGATACTCGGCACGCACAAGTTTCATCGCCATCTTGCGTTCGCTGACCCGTTTCTTGCAAAATTTGAGCGATTCTTCTTCACGGTCCGCATTTCTGGCGGCCATTTCAATGTCTTGTTCATCCGCTTTGCGCAGAACAGCTTTCAGCTTTGCATGACCACTGTTGGGCTCTTCTTCACGGATTGAACCAATAACTGTTCCGAGCGATTTTCCACGCTCGGTCTCGACCACAACCTGATCCCGGTTATTAAGTTCGAAATCGCTGGCATCAAAATCAAAAAGCTTGCCGGCACACTGAAAGGAGACGGCAGCTATGCGTTTCTTTTTCATAATATATTCAAAACTCTCTTCGTGAAGTTGTCATGCCGCTGTCATCTCCATCAACATGGCTTCCATCGCGAGTTGACGGTTGACGTTGCGTTGCAGGTGGAAGCGCGCTTGATCGAGTGATTCAAGTTTCTTTAGCAGCCCATTGACGCTTTCATTGTTTTGTTGAGCATAAAGGGTTTCTCGAAGGTCAATGTTGACCAGTTCATTTTCTGGGCGTCCATGCAGCATCAGGAGTAAATCGCGTAGAAATGATTGGAAAATATCGAGAATATCAGTCAGGTTTTCCTTATCTTCGGCTAGTTTCTGGGCTAGTTCAAAGAGAGGAAATATGGAGCCGTTTGACAACGAAATAAGCGCGTTGATCAATTTTTTGCGTTCGTTAAGATAGAGGTCGCGATTCTCTCCAAAGGCTTTTTTGAAACTGCCGTTGGAGAGGGCCGCCATCACCTTGGCGTCCTGCTCAGACAGCCCGAGCCGGTTTTCGAGGATTCCAGCGAGGCGCGGACGTGAAAGACGGTTGAATCTCAAACGCTGGCAGCGTGAGCGGATGGTATCGAGTAGCATCTCCGGTTTGGCGCTGAGCAGAATCAACAGGGTGCCCGGCAGGGGTTCCTCTAGTGTCTTAAGTAAGGCGTTGGCCGCCGCAATATTCAGAGCTTCAGCCCCATCAATCACACAGATTTTGACCTTGGCCTCAAGGGGCCGCAATGAGATATCTTGCTGAAGCTTACGGACCTGATCGATCTTGATCTGCGTGCCGTCCGGAACCAGCAGGTGGAGGTCGGGATGGTTCAGGTGGTCGACTTTGCGACAAGCGGGACATTCTCCACAGCCATCACCCTGTTCGCAGAACAGCGCCCGTGCCAATGCCAGTGCCATCAACTTTTTGCCAACGCCCTCGGGACCGTCGAAGAGATAGGCATGCGCCAGACGCTGGTTCTGTAACGCCAGGCGCAGGATCTCTTTCTGCCGTTCATGGTCAATGATATTGGCGAAGGTCATGGCCTGTCTGCTCTTGTTTCGAGGAAGTTGAGAGTGACCTGCAGAATTTTAACCGCCAGATCTTCAATGGCGAGGGCCCCGTCGACCAGCACAAAACGGCTGGGCTCCTGTTTTGCCAGATTCAAGTAGCCGTCGCGCACCCGTTTGTGGAAATCTATGGTTTCACGTTCGAAGCGTCCTTCTGAGTCATCCTGCAGAGTCGCTTCACGTGAGAGGGCACGGCCTAGACCGGTTTCGACAGGTAGGTCGATGAGGATTGTCAGGTCAGGAAAAATACCCTGCGCTGCCACTAAGTTAAGTTGACGGATCAACTTTGCATCGAGATTACGGCCATCCCCCTGGTAGGCGTAGGTCGCATCGGTATAACGGTCACAGAGGACCAGTCGCTCTTGTTCTAAGGATGGCCGGATAACATCGTTGACATGTTGGGCACGAGCCGCAGCGTAGAGCAACAGCTCTGTTGTCGCATTGATATTTGAATTCTTAGGATGGAGAAGGATGCTGCGGATCTGGTCAGCAATCGGGCAGCCTCCTGGTTCGCGGGTCTCTACGACGGGATAACCGCTCTTTTTAAGGGCGTCACGCAACAGGGTAATCTGGGTCGATTTGCCTGAGCCTTCAATCCCTTCAAATGTAATGAAAAAACTCATCTGTATTCGATCTGGAAAATGGGTTTCATATCTCGTTAAGGCCGGCACCGTTTGAACTCTCGGCACTGCATTGACCTAAATCGCGCCATTATAGAGAATTGCAGGGGGATGAAGCAAGGAGAAAGGCCGGTTTATGGTCGGTCAGGGTCTTGTACACGTTGGGTCAGATCTGCGACGAGTTGCTTCAGGTTGCGGCTGCTGGTTTCGATCTGGGGAAACTGCTGGTAGCAAGCCTTGCGCTGCTCGAGTAGCTCTTTGATTCTGGCCAACGGATCAGGGTCTTTCAGTAGGGGGCGGATATGCTGCTGAGAAGAGATGCGTGCCAGAATTTCCTCCGGTTGAGCGGTCAGGCAGAAGATCTGTCCGGTGTGGGAAAGGACTTCGATATTCATGGGGTTAAGCATCAGTCCGCCACCCGTGGCAATGACCAGGCCGGTCTCTTGAGCGAGGGTTTTGGCCAGTTGTTGTTCTTTCTGGCGGAACACGCTCTCTCCCTGCTGTTCAAACAGTTCGGCGATCGTCTGGCCGATCTGTTCTTCAATCAATTGGTCTGTGTCAACGAAGCGGTAGTTCAGTGTGTCCGCCAGTTGCCGACCGATGGTGCTTTTGCCGGTGCCCATGAATCCGGTCAGGATAATATTCGCTCGGCTCATCTGTCACTAATAACTCGTCTTTTGGGGGAGGTAGAGTGTTGACTCTTTGAAAATAGGTAAAACCTTACAGGCTGTCAAGTTGTGTTGGCTCCCGGTCATCAGGGGCTGCTTTTGTCGGCATGGATAAATATATTTTTCAGAAGCTGTGTTATTTCCTTGGCATGAGCCAGTCTTTTTGACATAATCGGCCGGTTTTGCAGAACCTCACCTGGTGAGGAGGCCTCCTGGCCTTTAAAGGGGAGGTTAAATAACGATTTATAAAGGGTTTAGCTCATGTCTCAAGCAATTCGTAATATCGCAATTATCGCCCACGTTGACCATGGTAAGACCACGTTGGTTGATGCCATGCTGGTTCAATCCGGCGTCTTTCGTGAACATCAGGTGATCACCGAACGGGTGATGGACAGCAATGATCTTGAAAAGGAGCGGGGCATCACCATTCTGGCGAAGAACCTTTCGGTTCAGCGTGATGGTCTCAAAATCAATATCGTAGATACTCCGGGACACGCCGATTTCGGGGGCGAGGTTGAGCGGATCTTGAAGATGGTTGATTCCGTTTTGTTGCTGGTCGATGCCTTCGATGGCCCGATGCCACAGACGCGCTTCGTCCTTAAAAAGTCCTTGGAGTTGGGACTGAAGCCGATCGTGGTTATCAATAAAATTGACCGCCCCGGTTCACGCCCCGAGCTGGTTGTCGATATGGTCTTTGATCTCTTCTGTGAATTGAAGGCCAATGAAGCACAGCTTGATTTTCCGATTGTCTATGCCAGTGCCAAATTTGGTATTGCGAAGATCGAACTGGCCGATGAGTCGGATAACCTTGATCCGTTGTTCGATGTCATTCGTGACCGGGTCGACCCGCCTCTTGCCGATCCGGCAGCTCCTTTTCAAATGCTGGTGACAAATATCGATTACAATAAGTTTATTGGTCGGACGGCCACTGGCAAGATTTTCAACGGTGTTGTAAAGGCAGGGGAAACCGTTGCGCATATCGACCGGGAAGGGGCTATCCACAACGGTCGTATCAGCAAGCTGCTGGGGTATCAGGGGTTACAGCAGATTGAGCTCAAAGAGGCCTCGGCTGGCGATATCGTAACCATCGCCGGTTTTGACGGTCTGGGTATCGGCGAGACCCTGGCCTCGGCGGAAACTCCCGTGGCTCTACCTTATGTGGCGATTGATGAGCCGACCCTGTCGATGAACTTCATTGTTAATTCCTCGCCTTTTGCCGGGAAAGAGGGGAAACTTGTCACTTCGCGTAATATCCGTGATCGGTTGATGAAGGAGTTGCGCACCAATGTTGCGCTTAAGGTTGAGGATACTGAAAGTACCGATACCTTCAAGGTCAGTGGGCGCGGTGAGCTGCATCTGTCGATTTTGATCGAGAATATGCGTCGCGAAGGGTTTGAACTAGCGGTCTCAAAGCCGCAGGTCATCTACCGTGAAGTCGATGGTGTGCGTCATGAGCCGATGGAGTATTTGAGCATCGATGTGCCTGAGGAACATCAGGGGACGGTGATCGAAAAGCTCGGTACGCGTAAGGCCGAAATGGTTTCGATGAGCGCGCAGGACGGGATTAGCCGTATTGAATTCGTCATTCCAGCACGCGGCTTGATCGGTTTCCGTACTGAATTTATGACTGACACTCGTGGCACCGGGGTTCTCAATCATGTTTTTCATGAATATGCGCCCTACAAGGGAGAGATCAGTGGACGTCAAAACGGCGTATTAATCGCAATGGGCAGTGGCGAGACGGTCGCTTATTCCCTGTTTGGTCTGCAGGACCGTGGAATTCTCTTCGTTGGTTCCGGAGTCAAATTCTATGATGGTATGATCATCGGTCAGCATGCCAAGGAGAATGATCTCGTTGTTAACTGTAGCCGGGGCAAAAAGCTGACCAACGTTCGCTCTTCGGGGACTGATGAGGCGGTGCGCATTATCCCGCCGCGGATTCTTAGTCTGGAACAGGCGCTGGAGTTTATTGACGACGATGAACTGGTTGAGGTGACTCCTAAG
>JAKIUS010000060.1 GCA_021647445.1 Geopsychrobacter sp.
TTATATCCGTGCCTTTGAGCATGCTTTGCCCCCGACCGCTGGCGAAGGGATCGGCATCGATCGACTGGTTATGCTCTTGACCGATGCGGCCTCTATTCGCGACGTTATTCTTTTCCCGCAACTTAAGTCTGTCGACTGACAGGAACGGTTCTGACATCGTGTCCTTTGAATGGTTCGTCAGCCTGCGTTATCTGCGGGCTAAGCGTAAGCAAACGTTCATCTCGGTCATCTCCTTTATTTCGATTTTTGGGGTGATGTTGGGGGTGGGTGCGTTGATTCTGGTGCTGGCGGTGATGACAGGTTTCACCAACGGTGTGCGTCAGCAGATTCTGGGCAATGTGCCACATGTGCTGGTGCAGCGTTTCGGTGAAGGAATCAGCGACTCACAGAAGTTGGTTGAGGCTGCACGCAAATTGCCGCAGGTGGTTTCGGTAACCCCGTTCGTCTCACGCGAAGCGATGTTGTTGTCCCGGGGGAATGTCACCGCAGTGAGTGTTAAAGGGGTCGAACGAGAACACAAGGTTTTTAGCCAGGATTTGCTGCAGGCTAAAGATGTTGATCCGCGTGAGGGCCTCTTCGCTGATAACCTTGATCGACCCGGTATCATCATCGGTCTCGATACTGCAACCTCTCTCGGCGTGGCGGTTGGTGACAGCATCAATGTCATTCCTCCGCTCTTTAATATTACCCCCTTCGGTATGATCCCCAAGATGAAGCCGTTCCGGATTGTTGGTATCTTTGAGAAGCCGAGCAGTCTGATCGATAGCTTTTTTGCTTATATCAATATTGAAACCGCGCAGAAATTCTTCGAATCGCCCAATGAGGTCAGTGGGATTGAAATCGAGGTGCAGCGTTTTGACCAGGCTCCGCAGGTTTCGGCTGAATTGAGTCGTCAGTTCGCCTTTCCGTATATTATTCGCCCCTGGCAAAGTCTCTACGGTTCCTTCCTCAGTGCTCTCAAGCTTGAGAAACTCGGTCTGTTTATCGTGCTGGGGATCATTGTCCTGGTTGCCGCTTTCAATATAGCGACGACGCTCATTATGGTAGTGATGGAGAAGAATCGGGATATTGCTATCCTGCGAGCGATGGGCGCCAATGCGCGGAGCATCATGAAGATCTTCTTCTTCGAAGGCGCGATTATCGGTGTGCTTGGCACCTCTCTCGGTACCCTGTTTGGCGTCGGTCTGGCCCATTATGCTGATCCGCTTATCAAGTGGCTTGAGGCAACCCTCGGCATTCGTATTTTTGATCAGGCGGTCTACGGCATGGAGCATTTCCCCTCCGAAATTGTCGTTTCTGATGTGCTTTCGGTGGTGGTTGTGGCCTTGGGGATCTCTCTGGCGGCAACCGTCTATCCGGCTTGGCGAGCGTCGCGCATGGATCCCGCTGAAGCTTTGCGCTACGAGTAGGATTAACGATGATTCGGATTACGGCAGTTAATAAAAATTTTCATACGGTTAGCGGGCAGTTGCATGTGTTGCGCGACATCGACTTGAAAATAGATGTTGGTGAGCGCATCGCCATTGTCGGTACCTCCGGTGCTGGCAAGACTACTTTGATGCATATTATGGGCGGACTGGATCGACCGACCAGTGGTGAAGTCCTCTTCGAAGAGCGAAATCTGTTCGCTTTAAAGGGGGCCGCGCTTGATGCGTTTCGTAATCAGACGATCGGTTTCATCTTTCAGTTTCACCAATTGTTGCCTGAATTTACCGCGCTTGAAAATGTGATGATGCCGCTGTTGATTTCGGGACAATCGCGTGCACAAGCCCGAGGGCAGGCAGCCGATATTCTCACCGAGACCGGCCTTGGCGAGCGTCTGGATCATAAGCCTGGAGCTCTTTCTGGCGGCGAACAACAACGAGTCGCAATTGCTAGAGCGCTGATTCAGAATCCGCGTCTGTTGCTTGCCGACGAACCGACTGGCAATCTAGATCGTCGCACCTCTGATGAGATCTTCGGTCTGCTGGGAAAGTTGCATACCAAGCACAACCTGACGATGGTCATCGTGACTCATAATGATCAACTCGCATCACGGATGGACCGAGTCGTCCGTATCGAGGATGGTCGTTTAGTCTCTAATGACCCAAATTAATTTTAACTTGCAGCCAGTTCATAGGATAGTACGACAGGCTGCTTGCAAAGCTAAATTCTTATAATTGTTTTTTTATGACTATTTATTTAAGAGGGAACCAGATCTGATGTTGCGCCGAATTATTCTTACGGTCTTGATCTTGCTGTTGATGGTTTCGATCGCTCAGTCCGCCAGTTTTAAAGTGACCGATATTCAATTGGAGGGGAATGACAGGGTCGAAGGGATAACTGTTCGTGCGGTAATTACAGTACGCCCCAATAGGGAGATTACCCTTGAAGATATTGATCGCGATGTTCAGGCGATCTTTAAGCTTGGATACTTCGATGATGTTTCGGTCGATCTCCGCGAAAATAGTGAAGGGAAGGTTCTGGTCTTCATCGTCCATGAACGTCCCTTGATACGAGAAGTACGCTTTTCGGGTGCCAAGAAGCTGACCGAAGAGAAATTACGTCCGTTGGTAACGCTTCTTACGCCTGAAATATATGATCCGTTAAAGGTTCGTCAGAGTATTGCGGCACTGGAGGAGAGTTATCGTGTTGAAGGCTACCATGCGGTTAAAATTACCCCTGAACTGAAGACAGACGAACGTAATGAGAGTCTGCTGACCTTCAAGATTGTCGAGGGTGTTAAGGTTCTGATTGACGAGATTGCGTTTGAAGGGAACCACGCCATCACGACCAAGGAACTTACCAAGGTCATGGTGACCAAAAAACGTTGGATCTGGTCCTGGATTACCGGGCGTGGAACCTACAAGGCTGACCAGATTCAGTATGATCTGAACTTGATGTCCGCCCTCTATTATGATCGTGGTTATATGGATGCCAAAATCAAACAGCCACAGATGACTATGATCGATAATGGTGAGCATATGAAGCTGTTGATCGAGGTCGATGAAGGTCCTCAGTATACAGTGGGGACTCTTAATATCGCAGGTGAACTCATCAAGCCGCGTAAGGATCTTGATGCTCTGCTTACCCTTAAGACCGGCGATGTTTTCAGTCGCGCGCAGTTACGGAAATCGGTTATTCGTCTGACGGATCTTTACGCTGATCAAGGATATGCTAACGCCAATGTTATCCCTTTTACCGATAAAAATGCTGAAGAACTGACGATTGATTTAAATCTAAGGATTGAAAAAGGGGCATTGATTCATATAGAAAAAATCAATATCCATGGCAATACCATAACCCGGGATAAGGTTATCCGTCGGGAATTGTCACTCATAGAGGGTGATCTTTACAGTGCGACCAAAATAAAGACAAGTCGGAATCGATTGCGTAATCTTGATTTTTTTGAAGAGATTAATGTTTCAACCGAAGAGGGGAGTAGCAACGACAAGAATGTGCTTGATGTTGGAGTGACTGAGAAGCCGACAGGAAGTTTCACGATCGGTGCGGGTTATTCTTCAGTTGATCAGCTTATTGCTCAAGGATCGATATCGCAGGCTAATTTTATGGGCTATGGTCTTAAGCTCAACGCTTCGGCGACCCTTGGAGGTGCTTCTCAGTATTACAGTATCGGGGTGACCGATCCGTATTTTCTTGATACGCGTTGGACGGCCGGTTTCAACCTTTATAAAACGGATCGTGATTGGACCGATTTCTCTGAGAAGGCGACGGGTGGATCAACCAGAATAGGACACCCGGTTGGGCGTTATTCGCGCGTGTATTTGAGTTATCGATACGAAGAAAAAGATATTTATAATATCCCTTCGTACGTGAGCAGTACCTCTATCTTCCGGGATGAGGAGGGCTTATCAACGCTTTCATCCCTGACCGCGAGTTTAACCCGTAACACCACGGACTTTAGATTAGATCCATCTCGCGGAGGGTCTACCTCGTTCTATGTTGAATATGCAGGCATTGGTGGGACGAGTAAGTTTGCCAAGCTTGAATTTAGTCATCGGCAATTTTATTCGTTATTCTGGCATACAGTCCTTTCGATTAACGGGGATATCAGTTACGTCACCAAAACGGGGAATACCCGGATTCCGATTAGTGAAAAATTCTTTCTTGGTGGTTTGCGTTCGGTGCGTGGCTTTAATACCCGTGAATTGGGGCCTAAAGATGGAAATCTTTTTATTGGGGGTGAGAAGGCTGCTTTCTTTAACCTTGAGTTCATTTTCCCGATTAGCAAAGAGTTCAAACTAAAAGGCCTGTTTTTTATTGATTCAGGGAATGCCTGGCGAGAGAGTGACGTCTATTTTTCCGATATGCGTTACAGTGCCGGTTACGGGGTGCGCTGGGTGAGCCCAATGGGGCCGCTTAGGTTTGAGTGGGGATATAATCTCGATCCACGTGGTACTGAAAAAGATTCGGTTTTCGAATTTAGTATCGGTTCATTTTTCTAACATTTCTTTATTTAAACGGAGCAGTTACAATGAAAAAAATTCTACTCTTGATCACGTTCGCTTTCTTTGCCTCGACTTCCTTTGCCGATGGTGGAGTGGCTTTTATTGACCTGCAGAAGGCCCTGAACTTAAGTGATGCCGGGGTCAAGGCCAAGGCTGATATTGGTCAACAGGTCAAAAAATATGAAGCCAAGGTTGCCGCCGAACAGGATGCGCTCAAGCAGATGAAAAAAGAACTCGACAAACAATCGGTTCTTTTGTCGGATGAGGCACGCTCAAAGAAAGAACGTGAATTTCAACAGCGTGCCAAAGAATTCCAGCGTTTTGCCAAGGATATCCAGGAAGAGTTGCAGCAGAAAGACGCCGACTTTACCAAGCGTATTATTGATCGAATTCTCAAGGTGACGCGTACGATTGGCAAGGAGAAAGGCTATAGTATCGTGCTTGAAAAAAGTGAAAGTTCTCTGGTTTATGGCGATCCATCCGTCGATCTGACCGATGATGTTATCAAAGCCTATAACGCTAGCAATTAAGCGAGATCCCTGCAGATGGCAACACTTGAACAGTTAGCGCAATTGGTCGACGCACAGGTGGTTGGCGATGCGCGGGTCGAAATTAAGCGGATTCAGACGATTGATCAGGCGGGCAGCGGTGATCTGACCTTTCTGACCAATCCGAAGTATCTGCCGTACCTGCAAAATTGTCAGGCCGCAGCGGTCATAGTTGCGCCAGGAACCGATGCGCCGGGTAAAAACCTGCTGGTCTGTTCGAACCCCTACCTGGCTTTTGCCAAAATCCTCACGGAATTGCGTGGTGATGCCTACCCGCATGTTGGCATTTTGCCGGGGGCTTCAATTGCCCCATCGGCAAAAATTGGGCAGAATGTCAGTATTTATCCAGGTTGCGTCATCGGTGAGCATGCCGTTATCGGCGATAACTGCATGCTCTTTCCCAATGTGGTGATTTATGCCGATGTTCAAATCGGCAATGATTGTTTGATCCATGCCGGCTGTCTGATTCGCGAGCAGACCCGGATCGGAAACCGGGTGATCTTGCAACCGGGTGCGGTGATCGGGTCCGATGGTTTCGGCTTTGCTCCTGAGGGTGATAGGTACTTCAAAATTCCCCAGGTCGGGATTGTGGTCTTAGAAGATGATGTTGAGATTGGATCCTGTTGTTGTATCGATCGTGCAGCTCTGGGAGAAACGCGCATAAAACAGGGCTGTAAATTCGATAATATGGTGCAGATTGCCCATAATGTTGTTGTTGGTGAGGACTCTGTTATCGCCGCACAGAGCGGTATATCAGGGAGCAGTCAGATCGGTCGTCATTCCACTTTTGGCGGCCAGTCAGCAGTCAGTGGTCATCTTAAGTTGGGCGACAATCTGACCTTGGCAGGCAAAGGGGGCGCGACGAAAAGTCTGGCAGGAAACCAGATTTACTCAGGAACGCCGGCAATTCCGCATAAGCAATGGCTTAAATCATCCCTGGTCTTCGGGCGCCTGCCCGAGATGCGGCGTGAAATATCCGTTTTACAGAAGCGTTTGCAGAAGCTTGAAGATAAAATCAAGGAGCAAGAGTCATGATTAATCTCGATACCATGGATATAATGAAAGTTCTTCCTCATCGTTATCCATTTTTATTGGTCGACCGCCTCGAAGAGATTGAGGAGGGCGTCAAATGTATTGGTTACAAGAACGTCACCATCAACGAGCCCTTTTTTCAAGGGCATTTCCCCGATCATCCGATCATGCCAGGGGTGTTGATTCTTGAAGCGATGGCTCAGGTCGGGGGCGCCTATGTTGCTGCTTCAAATACTGAGAACCAGGGTAAGGTTACCTACTTTGTCGGTCTTGATAAGGTTCGTTTTCGCAAACCGGTCAGGCCGGGTGATCAGTTGCGGCTTGAAGTCGAACTGCTCTCTAGCAGACGTGGTATTTACGTTTTTTTTGGCAGAGCCTATGTTGGCGATAGCTTGGTGACTGAGGCTGAGTTGAAAGCCACTTTCGTTGATAAGTAACGTTTAGACAGGATTAAAATGATCCATTCGACAGCAATTATTGCTCTAGGTGCCCAGCTTGCTGCTGATGTTCGTATCGGCCCCTATGCGGTTATTGGGGAACATGTCCAGATTGGTGCGGGAACAACCGTTGGGCCGCATACCGTTATTGAAGGGCGCACGACCATTGGTCGCGATAACCAGATATTTCAGTTCGCCTCTATCGGCGCGATACCGCAGGATCTCAAGTTTCACGGTGAAGAGACGACGCTGATCATCGGTGATCGCAACAAGATTCGTGAGTTTACTACCCTGCATCTTGGTACCGAAGATGGTGGTGGTGTGACAAGGGTCCATGACGATAATTTGTTCATGGCCTATTCGCATGTTGCGCACGATTGTCAGGTCGGTAATCATGTAATTCTGGCCAATGGAGCAACTCTGGCCGGTCATGTCGAAGTCGATGATTTCGCTATTTTGGGTGGACTGTCGGCGGTGCATCAATTTGTGCGCATCGGTGCGCATGTCATGGCCAGTGGAGGTTCGATGATCGCCCAGGATGCGGCGCCCTACACCATTATTCAGGGGGACAGGGCTAAGGTCGTTGGCTTGAATCTGATTGGGCTTAAGCGCCGTGGTTTCTCTGCCGCTGTGCTCAAATCGATCAAGCAGGCGTATAAACTGGTTTTTCGTTCGACCCTTAAACTGGATGAGGCCATCGCCGAAATTGAGCAAACCTTGGAACGCTCTCCTGAGCTTGACCTGTTTGTCGATTTCCTCAAAAAGAGTGAGCGTGGTTTGGCGCGATAAATTTCGCGTCTACATGGATCTGCGCAGGCGGAAACGGCATTGTCCCGTTTTCGCCTTCTGCATTTAAAGGGGTTAGATGCTCAAGGAACTCAATACGCAGAAGAGAGTTTTGATTGTCGCAGGCGAATCGTCCGGGGATTTGCATGGTGGCAACCTGATTCGTGCCGCGTGCGAGCAAAATCTCGAATTGCATTTTTATGGAGTGGGCGGTCAGCGGATGCGTGAGGCTGGTTGTGAGATCCTTTTCCCCGCCGAAGATCTGGCGGTCATGGGATTAGTTGAGGTGATCGGTCATCTGCCGACGATCCGCAATCGTTTCAAACGTCTTGAACGGCAGTTAAGGGGGGATAACAGGCCAGACTTGTTGCTGCTGGTCGATTATCCCGGTTTTAATTTGCGCCTGGCAAAGGTTGCACGCCAGGTCGGTGTGCCGGTTCTCTATTATATTGCGCCCAAGGTTTGGGCCTGGAAGAAGGGCCGGATTAAGACCATTGGTGAACGGGTTGACCGGTTGGCGCTGATCTTTCCCTTCGAGCCGCCACTCTATGCGGACCAGCCTGTGCAAG
>JAKIUS010000061.1 GCA_021647445.1 Geopsychrobacter sp.
CTGCTGACGCAACCTGAGTCGCGCATCTTCATAGGCTTTTTGATACCAACGGGTCTTCTCTTTCGCCATCTCTCCTCTGGCCGCCAACTTGCCCGGAAAAGGGAACTTCTGCGACAGGGTCAGCGTAGCCCCCGACATGGGAGTCGATTCGGCATCCAATTGATCGAGAGGAATATTGATAATCCCGAACCCAAGCATCGGATCATCCAACGAGACGGCCTGATCAACCGTATGCCCAACCATCTCGGCCTGCGCCTTGGCCGCTTGCAGTTCAGGATTGTTTTGATCGGCTTCAACCAGCAGGCTGTCGAGTGAAACCGCTTTACCCTCGGCCCAGGCCGACGACAGAAACAGGACCATAACGAACACAAACGCAACGGGGAATGTTTTCATAATGTGCATTGATCTATTCTCCAAAAAGGGGATTTCCGAAAAGCCAATCTGGCTTCCAGATCCGACGTGTCAACTACACTTATCGTGCCAAACGTTTTTTTACATTTTCTACTTAGTTTTAGGGGACTCGTCGTACCTAAAGCACCAGGTCTTCAACAAATAAATGCAGAATACTCAACGCATTACTGAAGAATATTCAACATATCTTCAACCAGTATTCCTGCGCAGAGAAGCCCCAATACCATAATCAATAATCAATATCCCCGCTCTTCGCGCATCTCAATCAAGCGGGAGTAACGGTTCTCAAGCCCGCGCATAATCTCTATATGAGTAGCACTCAGGTCCGTCCAAAGAAAAGCGAGCATCGCCTCTCCATAACATATATTGCAACCCGCAGCATGATCATCATAACCACGACTTTCCTGCCCACCTTTCAAGAAACAATGCAGCAGATTTTTGTGTCCCATGGCATCACAAAAGCAGAAACAGGGGATGACTTTCGATTTTACGGAAATTTCTGGATCACCCAGCAGAGCCGACTCCTTGACCGCAATCCTGTAGCCAATTTCAACAGCATCACTGGTATAAACAAAAGTCGGAAACTCGTATTCATCCCAATCGGTATCAGGATATTTTTTCTCCAACAGGGCCTCGGCCGCCTGAGTCAACTTAGACATGTTCATATTTTGAATCTGCCGAAATCGGGCCTTCTGCTCTTTATCCATTGCCAATGCAGGCCCGATGGCAACCAGCAGAAAAATCACCGAAAATATGCTCACCCATCTATAAATATTCACTGTTATAACTCTCTCCTACTAAAAGGGATTGATCCACTGCCAGTTTTTGCCGCGACACCAGAGACCGATGGCAATCAGCAATAACTGAGCCAGCAACATTATACCAAACGTCAGGCTCCACTTCAGACGATCCCTGGAAAACCAGATCCCTCCACAACTCTTGCTACGATCCAGCCAGGGACAGAGCACCAGAAACAGTCCACAAACGACTGGAATAACCACGCCGCCGATCAGCGCCGAGTAACTGACCAGTTCCTGAAAACCGATAAAATACCAGGGAGCCTTGGCAGGATTGGGGGGATGAAAGGGGTCGGCCCGTTCATAGATAGGGGCATCAAAGTAACAACTTAACAACAGCATCACCGACAACGTCAGTAACGCGACGGCGGCTTCGGCTCGAAATAACCAGGGATCGGCGGGCAGCTTGGCCTCTTTCAAACCTTCAGGGGCGGCCAGCCCACCATCCTTGCGCACCCGCCAAAGATGCAAACCGGTCAGAAATAACAGTAAAGGAATCAACCCGGCATGCAGTGCGAAGGAACGCAACAGGGTTTCACTGCCAATCTGTTCTCCCCCGAGCAAAAACGTCTTAATTTCAGGCCCAATCAACGGAAAATAGCCAGCCAGGCTGGCCCCGACCTTAATCGCCCAGTAAGAGATCTGATCCCAGGGCAACAGGTAACCGGTAAAGTTGGCATAGAGAATAAGCGCCAACAGCAACAGCCCGTACTGCCAGTTCAAAATGCGACCCTTGTAACTGCCGGTAAAAAAAACCCGTGACAGATGCAGAACTGCCAAAATCACCAGCGCGTTTGCCGCTAGAAAATGGAGGTTACGAATCAAACCACCAAAATGCAAGGTCGTTTGAATATGAAGAATCCGCTCGTAAGCGACCTCCTGATCTGGAACATAATAGAGAAACAGGGTAAAGCCAGTGATAAACAGAATCGCCAGACAGGACAGGCAGGCAATGCCCAACCCCCAGGTCGTTGTCGGCCGCAATGCGTGACGGCTCACCGATACGGAATGCAAGTGATCTAGAAAGTTTCTCTGCGCGCGACTCATGTACGATCCTCCCGGCCTGGCTCTGTCACGGGAATTCTGATCCACAAGGGCGCGGGTTGTTTCTTTCCGGAATGGATCCAAATTCTCCCCTGACTGATCCGTACTGCATGCCAGGGCAACGAACGCGGTGCTGGCCCCGAATAAACCTCCCCCATAGGACCAAACTCACTGCCGTGACAAGGACAGAAAAAACCCTGATCCACGGTATTTACCAAACAACCAAGATGGGTACACTCCAGGCTGATCGCGGCCAGACGACCTGACTTCCGCAGCAGAGCGACACCCTGTTGCGGGAACGGAAAAGTTCCGTCAGCGGGCAAATCGACCAGTGCAATCACGCCCGTCCAGCGCGCCGAAGAGAACCGTCCGGCGGCTCGCCATACATCGAGCAATACGGCGCCCAACAGTAGAAAAGTTGATCCAAGCGCTCCGAACAACAAACTCCGTCGCAACCATGCCCGTCTGCTCATTTTCTTCTCATTCATGGGATAGAAGTCCTCGACAGAGTACGAATCTTACCGACCAGACCCCAGATCTCCTGTGAAGTTAGTTGATCGCGAAAAGCGGGCATAGCTGTTCCCGGCACGCCGTCAAAAAGGATCCGAGCAATCTCCTGATCACTCAACCGGCCGAAGTATCGCTTATTGGTCAGGTTGCGGGGCATCGGTTTATGGCGTAGAGCTTCAGGCCCAACTCCTGTCCCCGCTATGCCATGACACCTGCGACAACGGGCATTGAACAGATCGTCAATCCGCGCCGCTGCGGGCAGAGGGCTGTCAGGGAGCACCAATTCATCCAAAGCAGCCTTATCGCTTTCAGCGCCACCGATAAAAGCCTGATAAATCAAAGCAATAACACGATCCCGTGCAACAGGGTCGACAAGTTTGCCATAGCCCGGCATAGACGTTCCCGGAATGCCCTGATCAATGCTACGTCTCATCTGCTCTGGGCTGAGACGCTTGAAATAATCAGCGTTTCCAGTAAATGCTCGTGGGAAATTGGCCAGATTCGGTTGCAATACACCTCGCCCATCCCCGTCAGCAGCATGACAGGATTGACAAAACCGCATGTAAAGTTGCTTGCCACGCTGTACCTCAGGCACACTCTCTCGGGCTTCCCCACCAATCGTCGGCTGCGCAACGGCCTGCTGCGCCAAAAAAGAAACCAGTTTATGCTCCTCGTCGTCAGTTAAAAAAATATGCGGCATGATAGCGCCAGGAATCAATTTGGACGGGTTTTCCAGAAAATCATGGAGATAGACAGGATCACGAATCTGACCGATAAAACTCAGATCTGGAGCAATTCGACCATCCTGCTCGCGAAACTTGTGGCAAGACAAACACTGCTTACGATAGAGAAGCGCTTCGCCTTCAACCAGTTTTCGACCTTTCGGCACCAATGACACCTCAGGCAACCGGATCAGACCGGCCTGAACCTGCATCGGCGTGGCATAATATGGGTTCTCAATCCTGCTTTTGAGAAAAAAGGCGATTTTCCGTGCCTGCCCTTTTGAGAGTGGAAAGCGCGGCATAATTGAGTTCTGCGGATCCTTTTTCGGATCACGAATCGCCTCCTGGATCTGCTCCAATCCCAGGAAAGATCCGATCCGGCTAAGATCCGGTCCATATCTTCCCCCCCGGCCTGCCCCACCTACATAATGACAAGTATTGCAGGCCTTGCCGATAAAGAGTCGATATCCCTGCCAGGCCTTTTCCGCCCCCATAAGTGGTGCGGTTTTATGACACTGAAAACAACTGGCCTGGAGATCCCGCCCCCGAAGCACCTTTCTTGCACCAAGACCGGGCAGACCATGGGAAATCTTCCTATCGAGAGCCATCCCTTCTCCTAGGTGACAGGCGGTACAACCGAGTTTTTCGGGAAGATGGGGGCCGATATCGGGATGGAGCGACCGAGTTGTCTCCCCGCTGACCGAAATGGCTAACGCACCGCCCGGGTGGCAAAAGGTACAATGCTCACGAACCTTTTTCCCATTGAGATTCACTACGATATCAGCGATAACCCGAGTCGAATGATCCGGGTTTTCTCGCCAAACCACCGCTAAAACATACAAGGTGATCGCGAGACAGGCCGCAACCATCAGATAAAAAAATCGATTCACCCACACGGGACCGGAACAACCCATAAACAACCCATCTGCACCCGCAAAGAGACAAAACCTCAATCCAGTTTTCCAACGACAAAACCTCAGTCACGCCCTTGTAATCATTTGAAGAGCTTAAGCATAGCAGAGATAAAACCCATTGGGGAATTATCATAAGTATTCAGGCATTACTATTGCAATTATCAACAATGGTGATACCCATTTAAGATAAGTAGATAAAGCATCCCCCTTTGCAAGGAGGTCGGTGATGGCTTTTAAACAGCAACAAAATCCTAAAAAAAATCTTCCCTTCCCGGCAATAATCATTGCGATCGGTCTCGTGCTGCTTGCGATTGTCCTGGTTGCTTATTTTGTCGACAAGCCCTCCTCATCCACCGAAGCGACTACGGACAATACACAAGAGGTTCTTTTCTGGCGCTCACCGATGAATCCGACCGAAATCTATAACGCCCCCGGCAAAGATCGCATGGGGATGGATCTGGTCCCGGTTCTTCCTGGGGAAGAAAATTCCGGACCGCCAGGGACCATCAAAATCGATTCAGCGACCATTCAGAATATCGGAGTTAAAACTGCGCTCATCAAACGCCAGCCACTGCTCCGCGAGATCCGCACTATCGGGCAGATTACCTACGACGAAAAGAAACTGCGCCGCATCTCACCAAAATTCGGCGGCTGGATTGAACAGCAGTATGTCAACTTCGACGGCCAGACAGTCAAAAAAGGCCAAAAACTGCTCGACATCTACAGCCCAGAACTGGTTGCAACCCAAGAGGAATACCTGGTTGCCCTCAAATATTTTGATCGACTGAAGGAGAATCAGGCCTGGAATGTCGCCGCTGGGGCAAAGAGTTTACTCCAGGCCGCAGAATCCAGACTGCGTTACTGGGACATCAGTGCGGCTCAACTTAAGGCCCTGCGCCTTCGCGGCAAGATCACCCGTACCATGAGCCTTTACGCTCCCTTCAAGGGCATCATTGTCAAAAAGCATATTCCCGAAGGCGGCCATGTCCAGCCTGGGCAAACCCTTTATGAAATTGCTGAGCTCTCAAACATCTGGGTACTGGCCGACGTCTATGAATATGAAGCCCCCTGGCTTGAATTAGGTCAGGACGCCGAGATGACCCTGGCGTATCAACCGGGCAGCAGTTTTCACGGCAAGGTGACCTACGTCTATCCCTATTTGAAGAACAAGACCCGCACCCTGCAGGTCCGCATGGAATTCAAAAACACTCCAACATTCAGGTTTAAACCCGGCATGTGGGCCAACGTCATCCTGCGTGCGGAAATTTCAAGCGCAGCCCTGACCGTTCCAGTTCAGGCGGTCATCCGAACTGGCAAACGGGATATCACGCTGGTGGCACTTGCCGGGGGGCATTTTGCCCCACGCGAACTGCGGCTTGGAGCCCAGTCCGGTGACGACTTCGAGGTACTAAGCGGACTTGAAGAGGGGGAATATGTCGTAACCTCAGCCCAGTTCCTCATCAACTCAGAGAGCAGCCTGCAATCAGCCCTCAGTAAAATGCTCCCGACACCGACAGAGCAAAAACCGACCGGACAGAAGGCCAGTCAACAACCTGCAAAAGAAGGCGATATGTCCGGCATGAAGATGAAGATGCCCAAATCTGATGAGGAGTCCCCAAGCATGCCCCGCCAACAGAAAGGGGAGTAGATCGTGTTACGCAGGATTATCGAGGCCTCGGTTCGCAATCAGTTTCTGGTCATCCTGGCGGTTATCGTCATTATCGGCGTAGGAATCTACGCGATCAAAAAAATACCCCTCGATGCCCTGCCTGACGTCAGCGACGTTCAGGTTATCCTCTTCACCGAATGGCCGGGCCAACCGCCGCAGATTGTCGAAGACCAGATTACCTACCCCCTGACGACCACCATGCTGTCCGTGGCCAATGCCAAAGTAGTCCGCGGCTACTCCTTCTTTGGCCTCTCCTTTGTCTACATTATTTTCGAGGATGGCACCGATATCTACTGGGCGCGCAGCCGGGTTCTCGAATACTTAAGCTTTGTCCAGAATCAACTCCCCCCCGGCGTCACCCCGGTGCTCGGCCCCGATGCAACCCCGGTTGGCTGGATCTTTGAATACGCTTTAGTCGATCACAGCGGCAAGCACGATTTAAGTGAACTACGCAGTCTGCAGGACTGGTATGTCCGCTACCAGTTACAGACAGTGCCTGGTGTCGCCAATGTCGCGTCGGTCGGTGGCTTCGTCAAACAGTACCAGATCAACATCGATCCCAACCGCCTGCTGGCCTACAAAATTCCACTGTCAAAGGTGATCCATGCGATCCGACGCAGCAATAACGATGTCGGCGGTCGGGTTGTGGAGTACGCCGAAACCGAATATATGGTGGAAGGGATCGGCTACATCGAATCATTGGAGGATATCGAACAGATCCCGGTCGCCGTCGATGACACCGGTACGCCGATTCTGGTTCGCGACCTCGCTGATGTTCGCCTGGGGCCAGACATCAGGCGCGGTGCGGTAGACCTTGATGGTCAGGGGGAAGCGGCGGTCGGTATCGTCGAGATGCGCTACAACAACAATGCGCTATCGGTCATCAACCGGGTCAAACAAAAACTCGAAGAACTGCGCCCGGGCCTGCCCGACGGAGTCGAGATTATTCCGATCTATGATCGTTCTGCCCTGATCCACCGCGCCCAGGACACCCTGAAGGGCAAACTGATCGAAGAGAGTATTGTCGTCGCTCTGGTCTGTGTCATCTTCCTGCTTCATCTGCGTTCGGCATTAGTCGCGATCTTCATCCTGCCGGTCGGAATCCTCATGGCGATGACGGTCATGTATTTCCAGGGTCTGGCGGCCAATATCATGTCGCTGGGCGGCATTGCCATCGCCATCGGTGCCATGGTCGACGGGGCGATTGTCATGATCGAAAACGCCCACAAACACTTAGAACGTGACCGTGGCAAAAAACCACACAAGGAGATCATCATTGATGCGACCAAGGAGGTCGGACCAGCGCTCTTCTTCTCCCTGACGATCATCGCCGTCTCCTTTTTACCGGTCTTCGCCCTCACCGGTCAATCTGGCCGCATGTTCGCTCCCCTGGCCTTCACCAAAACCTACGCCATGGCTTCAGCGGCCCTGCTGTCAGTAACGATTGTTCCAATACTAATGGTCTACCTGATCCGCGGAAAAATTCTTCCTGAAGCGAAAAACCCCGTCAACCGTTTCCTCTCCTGGGTCTATCGACCACTGCTCAGCAAGGCGTTGCGCTGGCGCTGGCTGGTATTGGTGGGTGCGCTGGCGACCCTGCTATTAACCCTGATCCCTTACCAAAGGCTGGGCTCAGAATTTATCCCGCCACTCAATGAGGGCGATCTGCTCTACATGCCATCGATGCTGCCGGGGGTCTCTATTACCGAAGCCTCCTCGGTCGCCCAGCA
>JAKIUS010000062.1 GCA_021647445.1 Geopsychrobacter sp.
CCTTATTGACAGATTCGGGTGCAGCGGTCAGGAAACTATGGCTGACCTGGGCTTGCCGACCCAGAAAAATTTCAGGTTTGCAGCAAGGGATTCGAGCAAGAATATCAGCGATCTCCTGCGTTGCCAGATCCGGATGGTTATTTTCATCACTTAAATGAGCCAGGAAGACCGCTTCAAGACCGTCCCAGGCCAATTGATGCAAAAGTTTGGCGGCCGCTTTGTTGGAAAGATGCCCATGACGACCCTGAATACGTTGTTTGAGTTTCCAGGGATAGGGACCATCAAGCAGCATCTGCTCATCATGGTTACATTCGAGAACCAGAATACGTGACCCTTCAAGGCAATCAGCCACCAAGCGCGTTGAAAGTCCGAGGTCGGTGGCATAACCGATGCGCCCCTCAGGGGAATCGATCACAAAACCGACCGGGTCAACAGCATCATGGGTCGTCGAAAAGGTCGATATTTTAAGCCCGGCATGGGTAAACTGATCACCGGCTGAAAAATAACGCAGATCCGCGATGGTTCCGAGACGGGTTATGGCGGCAGCTGTTTCAGGAACAATATAGACAGGAAGGTTATGGCGTCGAGCGAGGGGGCCGATACCGTTGACATGATCATGATGCTCATGAGTCACCAGCACGGCATCGATATCATCGGCACAGAGATCGATTTCACGCAGTCGTCGGTCGATTTCACGCGCTGAAAGACCGGCATCGATCAACAGGCGGCAACCGTCCGTTTCGATCAATGTCACATTGCCGCGACTTCCACTGGCTAACAGGCAGACCCGCACGAAATATACTAGTCCCTTCTGCCCCTCTTAAGGCGAAGCCCTTATACCTGAAATAAGGGGTCAGGGCAAGCAGAAAAAGTGTTAGAATCCAGGTGTATATCTTTTCATTGAAACCTGTTTGCATTTTGCTGAATTTTGTATAACCTTTCACTTTATATCGACCCTGAACCCATCATCTGTTTTTATACTCATGTCAAGGTGCATACCTGTATTCACGCAGGCGTCACTTGAAGGCTTTGACAAAGTCTAACCACCAAGAAAGAGCGGAGAACTTACTATGGCCCACAAAATTGCGATTAATGGTTTCGGCAGAATCGGACGCAACCTGTTGCGCATCACGTCTCAAAGTGATCAACTTGAGGTGGTCGCAATCAACGATCTCACCGATGCCGAAACCCTGGCGCACCTTTTTAAATACGATTCGGTCCACGGAACCTTTGGTGGCGAAGTCGGGGTCGATAATGGGGATCTCATGGTTAATGGTCGTCGCGTCCGGGTCTTAAGCGAGCCTGATCCCGCCAAACTTCCCTGGAAAGAGTTGGATATCCATGTCGTTGTCGAATCGACCGGACGCTTTACCAAGCGCGACGCTGCGGCAAAACACTTGGAAGCCGGGGCCAAGCGAGTCCTGATCAGTGCGCCAGGCAAAGGGGATATCGACGGCACCTTCTGTCTGGGCATCAATGAAAAGAGCTACGATCCGCACAATCATTTCATTATTTCAAACGCTTCGTGTACAACCAACTGCCTGGCCCCGGTAGCCAAGGTGCTGGATGATGAATTCGGCATCGTCAGCGGCTTGATGACCACCGTCCACTCTTACACCAATGATCAGGTGATCCTCGATCTGCCGCACTCAGATCTGCGCCGTGGTCGGGCCGCCGGAATGTCGATGATTCCGACCACCACCGGTGCCGCCAAAGCCGTCGGTCTGGTTCTGCCGCAACTGCAGGGAAGGTTATTCGGCATGGCGGTCCGGGTGCCGACTCCAAATGTCTCCTTGGTCGACCTGGTTGTGAACACCCAAAAAGAGACCAGTGTCGAGGCGATCAATGCCGCCATGAAAGAAGCGGCCAATGGCCCTCTGCTGGGGGTACTGGCCTATAACGATATCCCGCTGGTCTCATGCGACTTCAACGGTTCTTCGGCCTCATCGACCTACGACGCGCAATACACCACGGTTATCGACAAGCACATGGTTAAAATCATCGCCTGGTACGACAATGAATGGGGCTACTCCTGCAGGGTTCATGATATGGTCGACTATATCGCCGAGCGTGAGCTTTAAACCGAAGCTAAAGCATGAATGAATGATAAAGCCGACAGTCTAGTCGGCTTTATCATTCATTCCCAAACAACGAGCATGTTTCAGGCTCGTAACGACAGCTCCCCCATGGAGGCTTCTTGTGTTTAATAAATTAACCATCGCCGATATTGAGGTTTCAAATAAACGCGTCTTCTGTCGTGTCGACTTCAATGTCCCGCTTGATGAAAACCTGACCATCACCGACGACACCCGCATTCGTGCTGCCCTGCCGACGATTAAATACCTGCTCGACAACGGGGCCCGTCTGATTCTCGCTTCCCACCTGGGTCGACCCAAGGGGAAAATCAATCCAGATTACAGCCTGGCTCCTGCGGCGGCTCACCTGCAACAACTCCTCGGACAACCGGTCACCATGTCGCGTGACTGCATCGGTGACACAGTTAAACGGCAGATTGCCGGGCTCGCCTCGGGCGAAGTCATCCTGTTGGAAAATGTGCGCTTCCATGCTGGTGAGACCGATAACGCGCCTGAATTTGCGGCGCAACTCGCAGAACTGGCCGACATCTATGTCAACGACGCCTTCGGCACCGCCCATCGTGCCCACGCCTCCACCGAAGGTGTGGCTAAAATCCTGCAACCTGCAGCAGCAGGCTTCTTAATGCAGAAAGAGCTGAAATACCTCGGCGAAGCTCTGGCAAAGCCTGAACGGCCCTTTGTCGCGATCCTTGGTGGCGCCAAGGTCAGTGATAAAATTCAGGTCATTGAGCAACTCCTCGACAAGGTCGACAGCATCCTGATTGGTGGTGGCATGGCTTATACCTTCTTGAAAGCTCAGGGGATCGATACCGGCACGTCCCTGCTAGAGGCTGATCGAGTTGAATTGGCGGCCGAACTCCTTGTAAAAGCCAAGGACAAAGGAGTTGATTTTCTGTTGCCCCAGGACCATCTGGTCGCCACCGAATTCAAGCCCGACAGCGCGGCCCAACTCTGTGACAACAACAATTTTCCAAACGATCGCATGGGCCTCGACATCGGTCCAGAAACGGTCAAAACATTTACAAAAAAGATCTCCGCTGCCAAAACGGTGGTCTGGAATGGTCCCATGGGCGTTTTTGAATTCGACGCCTTTGCCAACGGAACTTTCGCCATCGCCGAAGCGCTAGCGACTGCAGATTGCCTGTCAATCATTGGTGGCGGCGATTCCGTTGCCGCAGTCAACAAAGCCGGGCTCAACACACAAATGACCCACATCTCTACCGGTGGCGGTGCCTCCCTCGAATTTCTCGAAGGGAAAGAGCTCCCAGGCGTTGTGGCCCTGACCGACAAATAGACCGAGTGAGGGGTCAGGGGTAAGTTGTGAGGCGTGTTTAGCGCGTCTCCTCTCCCCTCCTCATCACTCCTCACGGAGAAACCCCATGCGTAAACCTGTTATTGCCGGCAACTGGAAGCTGAACAAGACGATTGCCGAAGCCAAAGCCTTAACGACTGAACTGGTCGCGGGGCTTGCGGATGTTACCGATATAGAAATCATTATCGCGCCGGTCTTTACCGCCTTAAGCCCGGTCGCTGACCTATTGAAGGGCTCCCCGCTTCAACTGGCCGCCCAAAACTGCTATCCGCAAGAGACCGGAGCATTTACCGGTGAAGTTTCTCCGCTGATGCTCAAGGATGCAGGCTGCCAGGCGGTGATTATCGGTCATTCGGAGCGACGACAATTGCTGAAAGAATCGAATGAATTGATCAATCAAAAAATCAAAAAAACCTTGGCAGCAGATCTCAAGGTTATCTTCTGCATCGGAGAGACCCTTGAAGAACGAGAAAAGGATCTGACCCTGGATATCTTGACCACCCAGGTTAAAGGTGGACTCTTAGGGTTAGCGCCAGAGCAGATGACGGATGTCATCATCGCCTACGAACCGGTGTGGGCCATCGGTACCGGCAGAACCGCCAGCAATGAGCAGGCACAAGAAGCCCACTCGTTTATCCGTGGTCTGCTTTTAGGGCTATTCGACCAAGCGACCGCCGATGCCTGTCGAATCCTCTATGGAGGCAGCGTCAAACCGGCAAACGTCGACGGCTTGATGGCCCAGGATGATATCGATGGCGCTTTGGTCGGCGGGGCCAGTCTCAAGGCCGCCGATTTCTGTCGCATCGTTAAATTTGAGTAACTTGTCTCTTCCCAGATGGTCTCGCACCCACCATAACAAGGGTGCGAGACCATCATGCTGAATTAGTTACAAATGTGAGGCCAGATACCTGAACCTGAATCAAGCTTCTGTCCTCTCTGGAGGGAACCCATGAAATACCTGCTCAGTGCAGCATCAATCCTGGCGGCTCTATGCCTGGGCTTGTTGATTGCGCCAGTCTTAACGCCTCGACCTCAACCGATCGAGGGTTCGCTGGTGATTAATCAGAAAATCTACCAACCAAAAGAGCTGGAAAAACGTTTAAGAAATACCCCTTACTACTTTGAAAACAAAGGGGATTTATTGACGGACCTTATCTACCGAGAACTCCTACTGCAAGAAGCCAAAACAGAACAGATCAACACCGAGACGGCTTTTCTCGATTCAATGCGCGACTTCTACGAACAATCGATGATCAAAACCCTGCTCGATCGCCAATACAAATCAGAGACACATCAACCCAGCAACGCTCAGGTGTCGGCCTGCCTCCCTTTTCTGGCAAGTCGGTTCCAGATCAGTCGTTTCTCTTATCCAGACCGGCAAGCTGCGCAGGACAACCGTTCACCGAATATCCAAAAAGTCAACAGCGCCTATCTCGACCTTCCCGAGGATATGCGCGGGCCGGTTCTGGAGCTAAAAGGCGGTGCCTTGTCAATGCCTCTCCACTCTGAAAACGGCTGGTATCGATTGCAACTAACGAATATTACCCCCCTTAAAACAACTGACCTCCCCGCACAGATTGAGCAGGACGTTCTCTGCAGAACCGAGTTGCAGAGACAATCGATACATAACTGGATAGAGTCCCTGTACCATAAATCGACTATTAAAATTCCAAGCAGTCTGTCAGACAATGGTAAGGGGTGAGAATCATGGCTAAAAAATTTCAACGTCGTAAACGCAACTATCTGATCAATAAAGATCTACAGGGTAAGCTCAGCTTACAGTATCTGCTCTTGACCATTGTCGGGATTCTCTTGTTCGGTGGTTTCTTTATTCTCAGTGCCAACGATCATCTGACCATCAGCTATGAGAACGATGCCATCAAAGTCGGCAATACGTCCAGTATGCTGCTGGCCGAATTTATAAAGAATGAAGGTCTGTTTCTGCTCCTCGGCGGCCTGTTTATCATCATCATCACGATTGTCTGGACCCACCGCATAGCTGGGCCTCTCTATCGCTTTGAACAAACCCTGGCGGCCATGTGTGAAAGGGATCTAAATCAAAGAATTTTCCTGCGTAAAGGGGATGAAGGGAAAGAGCTCGGCACCCTGATCAACAGCCTTAACCAATCCCTTGGCAGGGATATTGAGCAATTAAAAGTCTTTAGTGAAAACCTGACAGAAAGCGCTGAGAAGCAGCAGATCCAGGAACTTCTGAACCGGTTTGAGCTACCCGAAAAGACAGACCAACCCGATTAACAACGGAACAGCATGAAATATTTGCTCCCTCTGCTGTTGCTGGTTGTGCTTGGACTCTCGGTTCAACAATCTGCTGCGGCAGAAATCAATACAGCATTTGCATTGATCAAATGCCCTGATCAAAAATTATTGAAAACTTTTAACCAAAAGGTCAGAAGTCGTGGCTACGGGTTCGGGTTTGGTCATAAAAAATCCGGTAATCCGCAAGAGACGGCACGCCGGCAGGTCAATCAATTGATTGGTCGCATTCAAGAGATTCTCGACATGCGGCCTAAAAATCTGCATTTCACCATTCAGATTTTAAGCTCACCACAGGAAGTCCAGGCGACATTCTTTAAAGAGTACAACCGCAAGGTCGACTACATCGCCTTCTATTCGCCGCGCAGTGAAACAGTCTATCTTTCGACCAAGAAACTGCGCCGCACCGTCCTCGCTCACGAAATGGCTCATGCAGTCATCGACCGTTATTTCGGCAAGGCCCCACCGGTTAAAATTCATGAACTTTTAGCCCAGTACGTCGAGAAGCAACTCTAAAGAGGACACCACCTTCCAAACAGCTATTATCTACTCCAAATCTCTTCAAGCGGCTACTCATCTTGTCATTCCCGCGTAGGCGGGAATCGAGTGGTTTTATGAGGCGTGGATCCTAAGCATTCGCGAAGATGACGATCTTCGCCTTTGATTTTAAGAGGCTTTCAGTCCCCACTGAACCTACACACTTTCAGTGCATAGCTGTTCAGTAAAATTTTAGCGCCCCCGTTTCGCCATGAGGCTATGAAGACGTTTGCGCACCCATGCACGTTCAGGATCAGCCAACATCGCGGCTCGATAGGACTCTATCGCACGGTCTGGCAATCCCTCCCGCTCATAGAGCGTACCCTGAGTTGCCAAAAAAGACGCATTACCCGGAAATAAATTCAGGGCGGTACGCAACAAGGCCAAGGCCTCGGGATTGCGTTTCTCCTGACGCAGCATCTGCAAATAACGCCAGAAAATATATGCATCGGGAGACTCACCGGTACCAGTGCTCTCGACACCACGCCGATAGGCGCGATCCGCCGCTTTAGTATCATCGAGTTGCAGGTAAAAATCACCCAACACCGCCCAGCATCGACTGCGGGCAGGCATGACATAGAAAAAATCTGTACGCTTAATTCCATTCACAACCAACAGACTCAATACCGATGAAGTTTGAGCAGGATTTAATTGAAGTTCCCTTTTCAAAATTTCAAACCCCGCAGAGCTGCGACCAGAGGCAAAGTAATACTTTGCCAACTCAGCATACGAAGTCCAGTTCCAGGGATTAATCTTAAGCGCATTTTTCAACAGGGTTTCGGCACTCGTTTTGTCTCTACTTGCAAACAAGGTGCGCGCTACTTGTTGCAAATATTCGACATGAAACGGGCGTTGCCAGATCGCTCTTTTATACTGTTGCAAGCTCAAATCGACATCGCCCTGCAGACCGACCACCATCCCCGCTGCAAAGGGATAAACGGGGTTCAACGGAGCGATACGGCTTAGAGCTGCTGAGATTTCAACAACCTCCTTAAGTTGAGTTGGCGTCGCGCGATTCATATCGAGCGCGTTAAGAGAGGCAAACCGGTAAACAGCCCATTCCCCACTCCCCAGATAAAAGCCACCTAACAAAAGCAGAAGAACACCGACAAGCAGACTGCCCTTACGAAAGGAATCACTTGCAGGCAGAAGAAGCGTACGCCCTCTATGACGCTGTGTGCTGGCATGAGAGGCGGCAGCAAAAAGCGCTAGAAGCATAAAGAAATAAAGCCCATTTGCCGGAATGGCCAGATTAAAATCAGTCAAACTATGCAGCAGAATTGAACAGAGTCCGGCAAAGGCACCGGCGCTAATCAAACGGGCCGCACGTGTGCGGCGCTGGCGCCAGGCCGGGATAACCGATTTCAGAAAAGCCAACCAGAACCAGCAGACCAGTCCGAAACCGATCAGGCCCAGATCGGTCAGCATCTCCAGATAATCGTTATGCGCGTGATCAACAACCAGGCCACGGGTAATTGCGGTCTGCCACGCCGGATAGGTAGCGATAAAGGTCCCCGCGCCACTGCCCGTCAGCGGTGCGGACACAAACAGATGCAGGCTATCCACCC
>JAKIUS010000063.1 GCA_021647445.1 Geopsychrobacter sp.
CCCCAACCGAGGACACCCAGACCATTGATCATGGTGGTGTGACTGTCCGTACCGACCAGGGTATCAGGATAGGCGAGAGTCTCCTCTTTCTGTTGTTGCGTCCAGACCACCTGCGCCAGATACTCAAGGTTAACCTGATGGCAGATGCCGGTTCCCGGCGGCACCACCCGAAAATTATCGAACGATTTTTGTCCCCAGCGCAAAAAGGCGTAGCGCTCATGATTACGCTCCATCTCGATATCGACATTGGCGCGATAGGCTCCGACACTGCCATATTGATCGACCATCACCGAATGATCAATGACCAGGTCGACAGGGATCTGCGGGTTGATCCGCGCCGGATCACCACCGGCAGCCAGCACAGCATCGCGCATCGCCGCTAGATCAACAATCGCCGGTACCCCGGTAAAATCCTGCATCAGAACCCGCGCCGGTCTATAGGCAATCTCGGCACCGATCCGCCAGTGCAAAAGATCATCGAGCTGTTGACGTGCGACATCACTACCATCCTGATTGCGCAGCAGGTTCTCAATCAGAATACGGATGGTTTTCGGCAGATGTGCAAGCTCGACCCCCTGTTGCTCGGCCAGGGTCTCAAGGCTGCAATATATATAGAGATAATTATCGACTTTCAGACTTTGACGGCATGGTTTGTTACTTGGGTGCATAAATCCCCCTTACAGATTAGGTTTGTGTCCCCTCAGTTTACCGCGTGAGACAACTGGCGCAAAGGGCGCACCGAACGAATCTGACTCATCGGGTACAAAATGATTGGGAAGAGGGATATAAAACCGTACAAAAAAGGGCTGGGGAGTCAAGCGTTAGCGACTCTTATGGACGCCGATCCGTGGGCAGAGCTCGATAACCGGACAGTTGCTACAATAAGGAACGGGGGCCTTGCAACAACTTCGACCATGAGCGATCAGGGTATGAGCGCACTGGGTCCAACGGGTCGGGGGCAATAACAGGCTCAATTCTTTTTCTATACGCTGCGGATCACTCTGATCTGTCCAGCCGAAACGGTAGCTCAGACGTTTGACGTGCGTATCGACGACCATCCCCGGGATATCAAAAATATTCCCCAGCACCACATTGGCGGTCTTACGACCGACGCCGGGAAGTTGCACCAGCTCCTCAAGCCGATCCGGAACTTGGCCACCATGCATTGCCAGCAGCTGCTGCGCACAACCGATCAGGTGTCTGGCCTTGTTACGGTAGAATCCGGTCGAACGAACCAGCCCTTCGACCTCGCCAAGATCGGCGGCGGCCATGGCTTGCGGACCCGAAAGGCGCTGGAAGAGCGTTTCACATACCAGATTGACCCGTTTATCTGTACACTGTGCCGAAAGGATCGTCGCGACCAGCAGTTGCCAGGCAGAATCATGAACCAGGGCACAGTGCGCATCCGGGTAGATCTGCTCCAACCGGTCGAGTAATCCCTCGGCCTCATTTGTGCTTGGCATTTTAGATGCTCCTGCTTATAAACTGCCCTGTAAATTCGGCTTATCCACCATTTTCACAGCTTATCCACAACGACTGTCGCCCTAGCAGGTTGTCGGACTATCCGGACTGAAGCGAAAATTTGGTTGATTGAGGACAGATTTTAGCTCTTTTGAGAGTAATAGCCGTAGCTATTGGTCGAAAAGGAGCTGAAATATGGGCCAATCAGACGAATTTGCAGCCAGTCGTTGGAAAGCCCGACAGCCTGCTAGCAGGTTGTCGGACTATCCATCAACTGGCTGCTAGCCTTCCACCGGCCGCATGCGTGGATCGCTGACTTTAGGAATCTTGAGATATATCCGGGTATCGGTGAGTTCCATTGTCGCCACAATCGGCAGATGACTCGAGGCCCGGCGCAACTCAGCCGAAGAAATCACCTGACCGGCCAGGGCCCGAATCGGTCCGCTCAAATAGAATCGATCGCGTGGCCAGAGGGGCAACTTCGCCGGAAAATTTGCTCCCCAGCCTGGGTATGCGGCTTTTTTGAGCCGTTGACGCAACAACCATTGACCGCCCCCCCAGAGCGGCAGGCCGAAATCCCCGCCGACCAATTTGGCACAAGGCAGAACGGCACCCAACAGATCATCACCGAAAAGTTTAGCGATCTGCTGGCCCCGCAGAGCAGGATCGGTCACCAACTGGACATTAAACAGATGAATCCTTCTCTCGGCGAGGGTCAGATCAGCCCGCAGACACTCTCCTCCCATCCCGAGACGATCATAACGTACCGCGCTCAACGTTTCGCGGCCTAAAAAGGCGCAGTCGCCCTCGCCCCCAAAAGCCTGCAACCCGGTCTCTTCGGCCAGGCACGCAACAGATTCTTGTCGGACATGTTGCAGGTAGACCAGATCAGGTCGTTGCGACCTGATCAGCTGCGCCGCGACAGCAATATCTGCCGCTCCGCTCTTCAGCGCATAAGTCATGACCCGCAGAATTGACATTGAACCTCCATCCGTTCTCTTTGCCATCAATTATAAAAGGCACCGGGGTAAATCTCAACGCCAGACAAAAAAAGCAGGGCCAACAGCCCTGCTTTCTCAAAAAAACAACCTGGAAACTATCTCAACAATAGCCTCCAGTAAGCGGAATCATTTACTTAATACGCTTAATACTCTCGATAATCACCAGGGGTTCCGGCAGATTTTGAAACAACATATTCTTGCGGACGGTTCGGCTATGACTGATCTTATCGACCACGTCCATCCCCTTGACGACCTTACCAAAAACAGCATAACCATAGGTTTGAGCCGTGGTGCCGCGATTGTTCAGAAAACCATTATCGATCAGGTTGATAAAGAATTGACTGGTTCCACTATCCACCACTGCGGTCCTGGCCATGGCGATGGTACCACGTTTGTTATTAAGCCCATTGGTCGCTTCATTTTTGATAGCGGCCCTGGTCGGTTTACGTTTAAGATTCTGTGAAAAACCGCCACCCTGAATCATAAATTTATCGATGACACGATGATAAACAGTGCCGTCATAAAAACCGCTGTCGACATACTGTAAAAAATTTTCAACACTTAAGGGCGCTTTTTCACGGTCAAGCTCCAGGGTAACGATCCCGGCAGAGGTCTTCATTTCGACCAGCTCACCGGCGCTGGCAGTCATGGCCATCACTCCGCACAAAACCAAAGTCAGTAAGATTTTTTTCACGTTCTCTCCTTAAACGGTTTCAGGCCCCAGGTCGCGCAGCATCAGGTCGGTTACTGCCTGGCGGGGATCCTTGTTCTCATAAAGAATCAGATACATCTGTTCAATAATCGGTACCTCAACCTGAAGCCGCTGCGCAAGCTGATAGGCCGAAATGGTCGTTTTGACCCCTTCAGCGACCATCTGCATGCCGGCCATGATTTCAGTCAGAGTTTTTCCGCGGCCAAGCTCTATCCCAACGCTGCGATTACGGGACAGATCCCCCGTACAGGTCAGCACCAGGTCGCCCATACCGCTTAGGCCGGCGAAGGTTGGTGAAGCCCCGCCGAGGGCAATCCCCAGGCGGGTCATCTCAGCGAGACCACGCGTAATCAGCGCTGCTCTTGAATTATAACCGAAGCCCAGACCATCTGATACGCCAGCGGCCAGCGCAATGACATTTTTCATCGCGCCGCCCAGTTCAACCCCGATAATATCATCGTGGGTATAGACGCGAAAATAATCGGTGGTGAAAATCTGCTGAATCTCGGCAGCGACCCGCAAATCTGCGGCGGCCGCGACCACTGCGGTGGGAATCCGCTCGGCAACTTCACGCGCGAAGGAGGGGCCCGATAAAAATCCGACTCTTTTATGTAAATGATCGGGAACCAGTTCATCAATCAGTTCCGACATCAATTTTAGACTGTCATTTTCAATCCCTTTGGCGGCTGAGACCAGCAGAGCACCGGGCGCAAGATGCTCAACTAACCCCTTCAACACCGCACGCATGACCTGAGAGGGGCAGACCAGCAGGACCATATCGGCCTCGCTTACGGCTGAAGCCAGGTCTTCACTGAATTTCAACTGCGCGGAAAGTTTAATTCCCGGCAGATAAAGATCATTCTCGCCATTGAGTCTCATCCGCTCAACCAGATCGGTCTCATAAGCCCAAAGCGTCGTAAGATGACCCTTTTCGGCGAGCAGCTGTGCGAGGGTTGTTCCCCAGCTTCCGGCACCGATTACCGTACATTTACTTGCAGTTTTCTGTTTCATCAAAGCACCTTCTTCTTGCGCGCTATGCGTTGCTTAAGGCGTATAATTTTTTGTTTCAGCAGATCCTGACGAGCATAACCGGTCAATTTAGAGTACGCCCGCAACGCATCCTGCAGATGCTCCTCTTCTTCGAGCATCTCCGCCAGGCGAAAAAGCGCCTCCTGTGCAATACCGTTTTGCGGGTATTTCTCTATAACCTGTTTAAAACCGCTACGCGCCTTAGCCCGTTTACCACTCAGCAGCCAAGCATCGGCAAGCCGATATGCCGATAGAGCACCCAATTCACTCTGCGGGTAGCTGACGAGCAGTGATTCAAATTCGATCGCAGCCTGAGACCAGTTATTCAACCGCACATAACAATCAGCGATCTCGTAAAGATAGCGATCATCTTCATTCAAGGTCTGCTCTATAAGGCGTTGGTAGACCGGGATCGCCTGTTCACAATCACTCAAACGGTACTTGGTCAAAGCTGCCGCCTGTTGTTGGGCCTGTACAATAAAGCGGCTCTGCGGATAGACGTTCTCAAGTTGCAGATAACGCAGCAACGCCTGTTGATATTGACCGCGATCATGCTGCAGAATCAGGCCACTGCGGTAAAGGGCATCCGCAGCTTCGGGACTGGCCGGATAGCCATTGAACAGCTTTGTATAGCTATTAAGGGCCTCATTCAGTTGCGCCTGCTGTTCAAGGCGAATGCCCTGCTGCAGAAGAGCAGCAGGGCGATGATTTATCCAAAACAGATAAGCGCTTGCAGTCGTTAATCCGATCAACAAAATGCTGCCGAACAGAAAATAACGACCTTTTCTACTCCTCTTCGCCCTCAGGTCCTTGATTAGTCTCTTCTTCAGCGTCTGTGGGCTCATGCTCTGTTTCTTTCTCGGCCAATTTGGCGACAGATACAATATGCTCGCCAGGCTCAAGCACCATCAGACGAACACCCTGAGTGTTACGACCGATGGTTGAAAGATTACTAACCCGCGTGCGAAGCACCTTGCCTCCGTCGGTAATAAACATCAGGTCCGATTCATCATCGACCTTCTTAATATCAACCACCTGGCCATTACGTTCGGTAGTTTTGATGGTGATAACCCCTTTGCCACCACGACTTTGAACGCGATATTCATCAAGCTCGGTCCGCTTGCCATAGCCATTTTCGGTCACCGTGACGAGAGTCGCTGCGGTGTTGTCACTGACGACCTGCATGCCGATAACATGATCATCTTTTTCAAGGTTCATCCCACGGACTCCGCGGCCGATCCGACCAATCGCACGAACATCTTTTTCGGGAAATCTAATCGATTTTCCAGCGCGAGTCGCAAGCAGAATATCCATATCACCGTCGGTCAAACGGGTTGAAATCAGGGCATCACCTTCATCGACGTTTAAGGCGATAATGCCTCCGACGCGCGGCCGCGAATAGGCCATCAATTCACTCTTTTTTATGATCCCGTTGCGGGTCGCCATAACGATATAGCGACCTTCAACAAATTCCTTGACCGGCAGGATCGTCGTCACTGTTTCATTATCATCCAATTGCAACAGGTTGATAATCGCCTTGCCGCGTGCGGCACGTCCCCCTTGTGGGATTTCATGCACCTTTAACCAATAGGCACGTCCCATGGTGGTAAAGACCAAGATGTAAGAATGTGTCGAAGCGATAAACAGATGCTCGACGAAATCCTCCTCCTTGGGCCGCATACCGGTCTTACCCTTGCCGCCTCGACGCTGGGCACGGTAAAGGGATACGGGATTGCGCTTGATGTAGCCACTGTTTGAGACCGTAACCACCATATCCTCTTCGACGATCATATCTTCTAAGGTCAGATCGGCGGTACGATCGATAATTTCCGTGCGACGTGGATTGGCAAACTGATCCTTGAGGGCAATCAACTCACCATGGATAATCTTTAAAATCTCTACTTCACTCGCAAGAATCTCTTTCAAGCGCGCAATCTGGGCCATGACTTCGTTGAGTTCATTGATGATCTTGTCACGTTCGAGACCGGTCAGACGATGCAGGCGCATGTCGAGAATTGCCTGAGATTGAATTTCGCTGAAAGCGAATCGTTCAATCAACTTCAACTTGGCTTCAGCCGGATTAGCCGAAGATTTAATCAGACTGATTACCTCATCGAGATTATCCAGAGCGATCCTAAGACCTTCGAGAATATGGGCGCGGGCTTCGGCTTTTTTTAGTTCAAAAATACAGCGCCGCGTGACAATTTCACGCCGATGATCGATAAAATGATCCAGGGTCTCACGCAGGGTCAGAACCCGTGGCTGACCAGAGACAATTGCCAACATGATGATGCCGAAAGAGGACTGCATAGCGGTCATCTTGTAGAGCTGATTGAGAATGATGTCTTCGGCAGCGTCCTTCTTCAATTCGATCACGACGCGCATACCCTCGCGACTCGACTCGTCTCGAAGATCCGCAATCCCCTCGAGCCGGCCATCGCGCACCAGGTCCGCAATTCTCTCGAGCAACAAGGATTTGTTCACCTGATACGGAATCTCTGTGACGACAATCCGCGTACCGCGCTTGTAGGGCTCGAATTCGGCCTTTGCGCGTAGACTCAGGTGCCCTCGACCGGTCGCAAAGTAGCTGCGAATTCCGTCCGTTCCGCATAACGTCGCGCCGGTTGGAAAGTCCGGTCCGGGCATCTTTTCGAGAATGTCATCGAGCGAACAATCGGGATCTTCCGCAACCAGGATCAACGCGGCCGTCAATTCTCGGAGGTTGTGCGGCGGAACGTTCGTCGCCATTCCGACAGCAATGCCGGTCGAACCATTTGCGAGAAGATTCGGAAATCGGGTCGGAAGAACGACAGGCTCTTCCATCTGGCCATCAAAATTCGGTTGGAATTCGACGGTTTCACGATCGATATCACGAAGCATCTCTTCCGCGAGCTTCGCCAGCCGTGCTTCTGTGTAGCGATACGCTGCTGGCGAATCGCCATCGATGCTTCCGAAATTCCCCTGCCCGTCGACGAGCGGATAACGCAGCGAGAAGTCCTGGGCCATCCGAACCATGGAGTCGTAGACCGCGCTGTCGCCATGGGGGTGGTAATGCTTCAAGACCTCGCCGACGACTCCGGCCGACTTCGCGTAGGGTCGATTGGAGAGCAGCCCTTCCTGATTCATCGCGTAGAGAATGCGACGGTGAACGGGCTTCAAGCCGTCACGCACATCTGGGAGCGCACGTTGAATGATGACCGACATCGAATAGGCGAGAAATGAAGAGCGGACTTCATCCTCGATATTGACGGTCGTAAGGTTGCCTTCCGGTGGGACCGGAGGGCTCGGCGGTGTTTCATCACCGGTCGGGTCGATAGGCTCGTCAGACACTGCTAGTCGGCTTTCTCTTTCCTGGTTCCTGGGAGTGGGTGCCTAGATATCCAGGTTTACGACGTTGAGGGCGTTGTCTTCGATGAAGCGCCGTCGAGGTTCGACGACATCACCCATCAGGGTTGTAAAGACGTCATCCGCTTCCACCCCGTCTTCGACTCGAATTTGTACGAGGCTGCGGTTTTCCTGGTCCATCGTGG
>JAKIUS010000064.1 GCA_021647445.1 Geopsychrobacter sp.
GCACCTTAGACGTTGAAGAGCTCTTTCTAGGACTGGCCCCGAGAAAGGGTAATTTCGTGGGTCCCGGCATCGGTCTTGATGCAAACGAAGCCACAATCCTTTTCCACAATTCTGATTTTCCCCTTCAGGAAGGGTTCGTCATCACCATCGAGCTACACCTTACCCATCCGTTCCATGGAGCTGTTAAGCTGGAGGACATGGTTCTCATCAAAGAAGACGGATGTGAAGTCCTGTCCATTACCGAGAGAAAACTTTTCGAAGTCTGACCGAGCATCTATGCACAGGGGACTTAATTAAAAAAAGGGAGGAGGGGAATATGCGACTGCTTATTTTGATATTGGTGTTGCTTAGTGGTCAATTGGTGCTGGGCAGACCTGTTGCGGCGCTTGAGATGATGCTGCCACAGGTTTATACCGAGCAGACGGATGTTGCTGGTTGGTTGATGAGCGAAAAGCTTGATGGGGTGCGGGGCTATTGGGACGGCAAGCAACTGCTGTCGAAACAGGGCAACCGCTTTCATCCACCGCAGGGCTTCATCCGGGATCTTCCGCCTTTTGCGCTGGAGGGTGAAATCTGGGGTGGTCGCGGTCGTTTTGAAGAGACGGTTGCGATCGTTAAACGCCAGACTCCTGATCCGGGCTGGCTGACTCTGAAATTTGCTGTTTTCGATGTTCCCAAAGCTTCTGGCAGCTTCAGAATGCGGATGGTTAAAGTCAAAAAATGGTTCGAGCAACATCCCTATAGCACCGCCTTTGTTATTCCACAAATCCCGATACGCGATAAAAAGCATCTAGAACAGGAGTTACAGCGGATTGAAAAACTGGGTGGCGAAGGGCTGATTGTGCGGGCACCGGAGGCTCTCTACACCAGCGGGCGCAGTCCGAAAATCCTCAAGGTGAAGAGTTTTCAGGATGCCGAGGCCAAGGTGATGGCGTACCTGCCGGGCAAGGGAAAAAACCGGGGAAAGCTGGGTGCCTTGCTGGTGGAGATGGCGGATGGAACCCGCTTTAAAATCGGTAGCGGTTTCAGCACTGCCGAACGGGAATCGCCGCCGTCAATCGGAACGATTATCACCTTCAAGTATTATGGTAAATTCCACTCGGGAATTCCCCGTTTTGCGTCCTTTTTACGCATTCGCTCTGATCAAAACCTGTAACACCGCCAGAGGTTTACCTCTGGATCATTCCGGGGTAATTTAAATCCATGAGCAATAAAGACTCTCCACATTTCTGGTCTCGGTTTATTTGCCCCCAAAACCGCCAAGGGCCCTCGTCACACCGCCTGGCCAGAGGGCTATGGTTACTCTTTGCTTGCGTGTTTCTTCTGTCCCCGAATCTGGTGCTGGGTCAGGACCTTATTGACCTTGGTGGTTGGAACCCGAAAAAAATTGATCGGCTGCTTTCTGAAGCCGGGCAAATTTCGGACCCCGGCCTCAGAAATCGATTCCTTTCTGCGCCCTTCCTTGAAACACCCTATCTTCCCGCAACCCTGATCGGCAGCGCAAAAACTGCCGAGGTTTTCGTCATCCGCCTCGATGCGGTCGATTGCTTCACTCTGCTCGATTATGTCGAGGCCCTGCGCAGATCCGGTACTTTTGACGAATTCAAACAAACCTTGCGCTCTGTCCGCTACCAGGCAGGCCGAGTCGATTTCTTGCACCGAAATCATTTCTTCTCGGAATGGGCGCGGGCAAACGCCACCTCGATACATAATGTGACTGAGTTGGTGGGTGGTCCAAGTGCCCGTACGGTAAAGAAGCAACTGAACCAAAAAGGTGACGGAAGCTATTATCTGCCGGGCTATCCGGTAAAGAGACGAAAAATCAGCTATATCCCACCTGCGGCAGTTGACGAATCGTTGCTTGCAGGGTTGAAAGATGGTGATTATATCGGCATCTACAGCCCTCTGCCGGGGCTGGATGTATCCCACTGCGGTATTGTGTTCAAAAAAAACGGCACGGTCTTCCTGCGTCATGCCTCGTCAAGATCGACATTGAAGAAGGTTGTAGATCAGGAATTGCTTCCCTATTTGGCGGGTAAGAAGGGGCTGATCATTTATCGGCCGATCAACAAATAAGAAGAATCAAAATCTTAAAACATTCTCTGCCTCGGCGGCTACCTCCTCAGCCACCAACCCAACAGCCTCTCTTTCGACATGCTATAATTGTTGCAGCTCTTACTGCAGAAACTCAATTGCAGCATCCCGTCAAGCAAGGAGTTGAGCCATGACCGAACAGCGTCACTTTCAACGCATCCCCTTCGAAACCGTTGCCGTCGTGACCAATGCGGGTCACAGTCACGCCTGTGATCTTATGGACCTGGCCTTGCGCGGGGCCTTGTTTCGTGCTCCTGATGGTTTACCCCTGCAACTCGGTGACAACTGCGCCCTGAGCATCTTTCTGCCTTCAAGTGATCTGACTCTCGACTTCAAGGGGGAACTGGTTCATCAAGAGGGCAACGATTACGGTTTTCGCTTTACCCGGGAGGATGATACCACCATGGGTCATCTGCGCCGCCTGCTGGAACTGAATTACGGTGATGCCCGCGCAATAGACCAGGAGTTTAGCCACTGGTTAAAGGACTGATTCCACTCCCGACATGAACGACCTTTCGATAGACAAACTCTTTCCGATCCTCCACTTCGATCAGCCTTGGCAACTGCTGCGTCCGTTGCCGATAGAAGACCCCGTTGCCAGCATCCGTTTCGATGAAGAGTTGTTGCAGCGGGTCGGCCGGGGAGAAACGGCCCCCTGCATCTGCATCAAGTGGGGCCCACAGAGTCTGGCGGTCACACGCCGCGAAGCGCGCATGAATAATTTTACCCAGGCAGAAGAAGCCCTTGCGGCAGCAGGTTGGCCGCTTACGATACGCAGCTCGGGCGGCAGTTGCGTTCCCCAGGGCCCCGGGGTTCTCAACCTGTCGTTGATCCACCCCCGCTTGAAAAACTGGTCATTGGAGGATGGCTACCGCTTGCTGTGTAAACTCTTAGGACGCCTCGTCAACAGCTACGGTCTGCAGGTCGAAACCGGCGAGGTGCCGGGCTCGTTCTGTGACGGGCGTTATAACCTGCAACTCGGCGGGAAAAAGCTGGTCGGCACCGCCCAGCGCTGGGCGGGGAGCAACCGCGCGCAGGCGGCGATTTTAGCTCACGCCTGTCTGCTGGTCGATCTGGACTTAGAGATCGCAACAACGCAGATCAACCGTCTCTACCGCATCTGCAATGTACCCCAGCAGTTTGACCCCGCCGCCTGTACGACCCTTCGCCGCTGTCTGAATGAACACGCGGCATTCACCCCTGAAGGATTAGCAAACGAAGTCGAAGAGCGTCTCAGTCGTCTGCTGATAGAGATTTTTGAGATTGCAGAGCCGCAGCGCTGAAAAAAACCGCATGATTCGAGGTAAACAGCGGCGGTGTACGGTTGATGATTTTACGGATCGTCTTTGAACCGAGCAGGCGCTGATCAAGAAAACGCCGGGCTGCAGCACGATCCCAACCGCTCTCAGGCGTGAACTTTTGATAGAGGCCGAGAGGCCGTTTGTCACCAATCGGTTCCGTCGCAGAGATCCCGTACAGCTCGGGATTATCCAACAGGCCCGAGGCGCGGGGCAGATTCATGATCGACAAATTGAGAAAACTGATTTCAGCGGCATGCCCTTCGAGAAAGTCGAGGGTCAACTTAGCGTCGGCCTCGGTCTCCCCCGGCGTGCCGAGCATAATGTAGACAAAACTGGCGATCCCGGCGGCGGCAAGATTGGCCAGAATTCGCGCGGCCGCCGCCAGATCTACCCCCTTACCGAGACGATCTAGAACCGGTTGCGAGCCGCTCTCCAGCCCCAATTGCAACATTCGACAACCACTTTTAGCCAGGCGCGCAACAAAATCGGCATCTTCAAGCGCCGCTTCAAAGCGGACGAAACCGAACCAGTTAAGCTGAGACAGTTCATCAGCACGCTCCGCCAGCACCCTCAACATATTGACCGGAATTGCGTTATCAGTCAGCTGAATATGGTGGATAGCATGACGCTCCGCCAACTGGCGCATCAGGTCAGGCAATTCAGCCGGCCGCGCACTGGTATAGGGATGAACCGGTGCCGCCGCCTCGGGACAGAAGAGGCAACGCTGCCAGTAACAACCGCGCGAAGCACTCAAGGGCAGAATCGGCCGAGGGGATAAATAGTCGGGCAATTGGGCGAAGCTGAAATCAGGGGCAAAGCCAATCGCCTGGGCATCATTCAACAGATAGTCATCCCCCGCCTCGCCATGACCCAATTTCGCCAGGACCATCTCCCCGGGACCGAAGATCAGACGATCGAAAGGGGACAGGCGCAAATCGAGTTTACGCAGAGGTTCACGCCAGGAGGAGATCAAACCGCCGCCCGCCACCAACTGGACTTCAGGCAGCGCACGATGCAGCAGACCGGCTAATTCGAACGCTGGCAGCGCCTGATGTAGATAGTTGATCGAGAGGGCAATAATCCGCGGTTGAACTGCACGGATCCGCGGCAGCAACTGCTGCGTGTAATAGTCGGCAAACAGACTGGGAAGTGCTCCCGATGCGACCTGTGCCAGATCTTCGGGCGCAAAAGGCGAGAGTCCCGCGTGCTGATAATCACCCAGGGTCAGTCGTTCCTCACCTGAGGGGCTGTTCCACAACGCGAGCAACCGGTTCAAATAGCGCACCGCCGTATTATACCGGGCAAAATTCTGTGCGGCGCTCGCTGAACGCAACAACCTGAGTGACGCAGCCCGGTGGCGCAGGGCACGCGCCAGACTGGTATCTATATCCCCGGCCCGCGCCGCCAGGCGTTCACCATCAAGCAGATAGAGATAGGCCTCAAGGTTGGCGTCAAGCGCCTCAACATTCAGCCCCTCGGCTTTCAAATGAGCCAGAAGCACAGCCAACGCCAGGGGCGGTTCGGCGGGCTTAAGCGCCGGGGGTTGAATCAACAGGATATCGAGCATTGAGTAATCTCACCAAAGAAAAGCCAAAAGTGTCATTACGACAGTCTCAAAGTTTTCACGTTAAAAGTCACGCATTTCCTAAGATTAACCAACAAAGCGCCGCCATTGATTGACAGCCCCTCTGCTTTTGGCGAGAATGCTTCAAATTATTTCATGAGGCATTCTCTATACAAACATCAGGAGTCCCCCCAGCCATGCCGGCCAGCAAATCACAAATTCTCGACCTTCTTAAAAAATCCCGCTACCTCGCAACGGTTCCTGAGTCATCATTAAAAAACTTCCTGCCACTGATTCGCCACAAAACCTATCCTGTGGGGCACCAGGTTATCGCGCAGGGGGAACAAAACCGTGAGCTGTTCATCATCCTTAAAGGGCGGGTTGAGGTCAAAACAGATCAACGCCAGCTCTATAATTTGAGCCGTATCGGTGACATCTTCGGTGAGATGACCGTTGTTACCGGACAGCCCTCGAATTCGTCGGTTGAGGTGTTAGAAGAGTTGGAAGCACTGAGTGTCTCGGCGGCCCTGTTGCAGGAAATAAAGTCGGATAACGCCCATGAATTGAGTTTTCTGTTTTACGATTGGATCTCGCGTATCCTGGCCGACAAGCTGCATTTGACCTCGGAAAAAGCCAAGCGATTTGAAGATGCCAGCGCCGAACTGCGTGAATCCCTGCATCTGCAGAAACAGATTTCGGAGAACCTGCGTCAAACCGCCGCAGAGTTGGAAAAATCGAAAATCGAACTCGAAGAACTGAACAACTTAAAGACCGAAATGCTCGGCATCGCCTCGCACGACCTGCGCTCGCCGATCAGCAGTGTGATTACGGTCATGGAAACCATCCCGACCTGCTATGAGCTGGATGCCGAACTGATCGAACTGCTCAAGGAGGTCAAGGAGACTTGCCACGAGCAGTTGACGCTGGTTAACGACCTGCTCGATCTAGCCAAAATAGAATCGGGGCGGCTCGATCTGGATATCAGCCACTTCAACGGTGAGCAACTGATCAACGTTTTCCAACAGGTGACCAAAAGAGCGCGCCTGCTTTCACGCCATAAACAACTTGAAGTGCGGCTTGAAGTCTCCCCGGAGCTTACCGACTGCGCGGCCCTGACCGAGCCGCAATTCATCGGCTTCGATGTACCGAAAATTCAGCAGGTATTGAACAACCTGATCGGCAATGCAATTAAATTCACCCCCGACCAGGGCACCATCACTCTTAAACTCGAATTTGACGCCGACCGGCAGCTTCTGGCGAGTATCAAGGATACCGGGGTCGGCATTCCGGCGGCAGAACTGTCGCAGGTCTTCGACCGATTTCATCAGGTCAAGACGCGTAAAACCGGCACCCGGGGCGAGAAGGGAAGCGGACTCGGACTGGCCATCTGTCGCAACATGGTCGAACTGCACGGTGGCCGCATCTGGGTCGAAAGTGAAGAGGCACGCGGATCGCACTTCTTCTTCACCCTGCCGTTAATCCCCCGGACAACGAATATTTGATCTTTAATTGATGGTCTCGTAAATTCTCTTATAAATAATGGCTAAGCAAAAATTTCGCACCACAAGGCGTAGTGATTTTTCAGGGGCGAAGGCCTACATATTGTAGGTCAAGGTCCTGAAAAAACGCTGCAACGCAGTCGGGCGGACTTTTTGCGACGCCATTTTAATTGATATAACGGTGGATGATGCTGTCGAGGGTGCCGGACGCCTTCACCTGATCAAGGGCCGTTTGCAATTGCTCAACGGTGCGGTCATCAGTTTTGATATTGAGCGCGTAATAGTATTCTGCCTCTTGCAGCGTAAAAATCGCCTCAAAGCTATCCGCTTCATAGCCGAGACTCTTCAGATTCCACAGGGTGACCAGCCGACCATAGGCCAATAGATCAATGCGCTCTTTCTCAAGCATTTGCGCCAGATGAACCCCCTTGTTGAAACGATAAATCCTGGCGCGTTCAACCCCCTGTTCCTGCAGGATCTGCTCGCCAACGTCATTTAGCACCACACCGACCCGCAGTTTACGCTGATTGATCTCGTCGATACTCTTGAGGGTCAGGTGATGATCCTTACGTGCGAACAGCACGATTTTCGAACGGATGATCGGCCCCACCCACTTGAACAGTTTTTCACGCGCGGCGGTCCGTGTCATGGAATAGAGCAGGACATCCTCGGTGTGCAGTGCGATATCATACCCCCTGGCCCAAGAGAGCGAACCGATATCGTCACGGGTCTGGCTGGCGCCGCTCAACTTGAGCATTTCAAGCAGGGTATCGGTGGCGATACCCTGGACCTCTCCTGCATCGGTAAAATTGAAGGGCGGATATTCTTCGGTAATAAAGACCAGATCGTCCAGCTGCTGAGCGAACAGACTGCCAGCGCAAAGGGAAAAAATGAGGCCGAGAAACAGACTTTTCATGCGGAATCCTGTCATTATTCGCTGATTTGATGACACTTCAAGCAGCCAATTCATGGCAATCTCGATAGACTTCTAGTATAAACCCGCCCTGAGCGGGCGCAACCAATTTCAAGCCATGTCTGAAGATGCCGACTTCTAACAAACCGGTAACACTATCGGGTATAATCCCTTTGAGCCTTGCTCCGACTCATCGCTTTTCACCTTTATTTAAGTGGGCCCCCTCAAATCCATCGCACTTAAAATAGTTGCCTTTTCTCCATTGGAATCACTATGCAACCCATTGAACAGAA
>JAKIUS010000065.1 GCA_021647445.1 Geopsychrobacter sp.
CGCCAGCGAACCGACTGATCTGGTGATTACCCCCGATGGTCCCAAGGGTCCGCGGCATCAGATTAAGGATGGAGTCATCCAGTTAGCCCGTTTAACCGGCCGGCCGGTGGTGCCGATGGCCTTTGTCTGTAGTAAGGGGCATCGTTTTGCCTCTTGGGATCGGTTTTTGCTCCCTTTCCCCTTCTCTCGGGGGGTCTACTCCTTTGGCGAACCGCTCTTCTATCAGCGTGGCGAACAGAGTGAATCCTTTCGTGAGCGTGTTGCCGAGGCGATGGAATCCAACCAACTCGCGGCGATCAGCAGTCTGGAGGCGCAGGGTGAGACTGCTGTATGACCTGCTAACGGCCTGTGCCTCCCTGTTGCTTCTCCCCTACAGCTTTTTAAAGGGGTTGACCTACGGCCTGGCCCTGCGCGGAACCCTGGAGCGTTTCGCGCATTATCCACGGGCCGTCAAAAAACAGTTATCAGGCAAACGGGTCATTCTGATTCATGCGGTATCGGTTGGTGAGGTGCTTGTGGCTTCTTCACTCATCCGCAACCTGAAAGTGGAATATCCGCAGCACTATCTCGTCCTTTCAACCACCACATTTACCGGGCGGCATGTTGCCGAGCAGATCGAAGAGTTGGATCTGCTGGTTTTTTTTCCGATTGATCTGAGTTTGATTATGCGTCGGTTTCTGCGGCGCTTGCAGCCCGAACTGGTTTTGATTGTCGAAACCGAACTCTGGCCGAATTTCCTGCGTCTGATCCGTAGGCGCAAGATTCCACTGTTGCTCGTCAATGGCCGGATTTCAAAGCGATCATTTTCACGCTATCGGCGTATCCGTTTTCTGATTCGGCCCATGCTTCAGGCCTTTACCGGTTTCTGCATGCAGGACAGTATCTGCGCGCGACGAATCAAGGCTTTGGGGGCTGCGGAGGATCGTGTTTTGGTCACCGGAAACGTTAAATTTGATGTCGCCGGTCCTGCCAGTGTTTCCACCGCTGGGACCGATTTACCCAAGATTGTAAAGACTGAAGAATTCGTTTGGGTGGGAGGTTCGACCCGCAGTGGTGAAAACGAGATTCTCATTGACTGTCATCAACGGCTCCTGCAGCGCGGAATTCCCAGTTTCCTGGTGTTGGCGCCACGCCATCCCCGCCGCTTCGATGCTGTAGCTGAACTGCTGAAGAAAACCGACCTGGCCTTTGTGCGTCGTTCTGAATGGCAGGAATCGCAACCAAATACCGATTATACCGTTCTGTTGCTCGATACCATTGGGGAGCTGGATCAGCTCTATGAGTTTGCCGATGTCGTCTTTGTCGGCGGGAGCCTTGTGCCCTTGGGCGGCCATAACCTGCTCGAACCCGCCCGTTGTGGCAAGCCGGTTCTTCATGGGCCGCACATGGCAAATTCCCTTGAAATAACCAAGCTTCTTAAGGAGGCGGGCGCATCGCGTTGCGTTGCCGGTCAAGAGGAGTTGCTTGAGACTTTGGAACTGTTGTTCTCTGACCTGTCATTGCGTACCAATATGGGACGTAATGGTCGCTTGATGATCGAAAAGAACGCCGGAGCGACGCACAAGACCCTTGAGCAGATTCAGCCTCTATTGCGGAGTGGAGATGCGTCAACTCGAAATACTGCATAGGCGAATAGTTGACCAGGGAGCTAAGGGGATGTTCGAACAAGGGCTATTTCTCCTTCTCCGCCTGCTCGCTGCTGTCTATAGTCTGGTCGTTTGGTTGAGAGACTTAAGTTTTCGGTTGGGGCTGCGCAAGGCATATCGTATTTCGTTGCCGGTTATTGCCGTTGGCAATCTGGCGGTTGGCGGCACCGGCAAGACGCCGCTGGTCGATCTGTTGATCCGCTATGTTCGGCAAAAAGGTTTGCGTGTGGCGGTGGTCAGTCGCGGCTATGGGGGACATTATGCCGGCGATTTGGGGATTGTTTCCCTTGGCGAGGGGGCCCTGCTCTCCGCCGATGAAGCAGGAGACGAACCCGCTTTGCTTGCGCGCCGCAATCCGCAAGCGATTGTGCTGGTAGCGGCCAAGCGCAGAATTGCAATAGAATATATTGAACAAAACGGCTGTGCAGATCTGGTCATTATGGACGACGCCTTTCAGCACCGTCAGGTCGCACGGGATCTGAATCTGGTTTTACTTGACGCGCAGAAGCCGTTCGGTAATCAATATCTTCTTCCCGCAGGACTGTTGCGTGAGCCAAAGTCGGCACTTTCGCGTGCGGATATGATCTGTTTGACCGGTGTCAAGGGGGATTTCTCAGATTTTCGGGTGAATACACCTGTTGTGCGGGTGCGTGCTGTGCTCTCTGGTTTTGCCAGCTCCCTGACCGGAGAAGAGCAGGCACTAGCAGCATTTACCGGGATGAAAGTTGTTGCTTTTGCCGGAATTGGTCGACCGGAGCGTTTTTTTTCCGCGTTGGAAGGTGCCGGAATTTCGCTGGTGGCGAAACTTGCGTTGGGAGATCATGTTCGTTATGACCCCAAAGTCATTGCCCAGATCAATGCGGCGTCTGTTGCTGCTGAAATTCTAATGACAACGGAGAAAGATGCTATTAAACTCGCGGCAGAAGATTTTTATCTTCCCTGTTTTTCGGTCGGGCTTGATGTTTCTCTGACAGAAGAGAGTATCCTGTTTGACCGACTGGATCATTTGATAGAAAAAGGATGTTGTCATGCCTCTCTCCGCTGAATTGCTGGAAATACTTGCTTGCCCACAGTGCAAGCAACCGGTGAAGCTTCAACGTGTCGCTGATTCCGATATGAATATCTGTGTCGATTGTCGACTTGCCTATCCGTTGCGCGATGGCATTCCGGTGATGTTGATTGATGAGGCAAAGGCGTTGGACGATTGATGGCGATGAGCGTTTTTGAACCTTTGGCGGGTAATCCTCGTATACGTAAAATTATGGTTCGGGTCACCAATTGGGTTGGCGATGCGGTCATGGGTACGGTCGAGATGGCGGCTCTGCGCAAGACTTTTCCTGTTGCAGAAATAGTCGTGGTGGCCAACCCGCTTGTTGCTGAACTCTTCAGGGACCACCCTGCCTGTGATCGGGTGATGGTCCATGATCGAAAGGGCCGTCATCGAGGTTTTGTTGGTTTTCTGAAAATGACACTAGAGCTGCGGCGCGAAAAGTTTGATCTGGCGATTCTGTTACAAAAAGCCGCAGGAGCCGCATTATTGGCATTCTTGGCCGGAATTTCGTATCGTTTGGGTTTCTCCAGCGATGGTCGAAAATTGCTATTGACCCACAAGATCCCCTTTGATCGTGAAATTTGGGCCATGCATCGGGTCCAGCAGTATCGGAAACTATTCGCTGCTTTTGGTATTAACGGCGGAGAGGAACTTCTTTGTCTGCAGGTCAGTGCTGCAGAGCGCACCTGGTCCCACACCAGGATGCCCGGCGATAACTGGTTGGCCATCAATCCCGGCGCGGCCTTCGGTTCGGCCAAACGCTGGGTTCCAGAACGTTTTGCCGAAGTCGCTGATCGTTTGCAGGCACTCCATGGCTTTTCGGTTGTGCTGACTGGTGGCCCAGCTGAGGTGGAGATCGGTCTGGCGATTGAAGCGGCTATGCAGCAGAAGCCGCTTAACTTGATTGGTAAAACCACGATTCGCGAGATGATGGCGGTGCTTGAACGCTGTCGCCTGGTCATCAGCAACGATTCTGGACCGATGCACGTTGCTGCCGCTCTTAGAACGCCGCTGGTTGCCATCTTCGGCCCGACAGATCACACGAAGACCCACCCCTGGTGTGAGCACTATCGGGTGGTTCGGTATCCGGTTGAGTGTGCGCCCTGTATGCTTAAGGTTTGTCCGGTAGATCATCCCTGTATGGAAGGGGTGACGGTAGAGATGGTATTTGCGGCGGCTGGTGAGCTTCTTTATTCCTGATTTAAGCCATTTTGATGATAAAGTGAGCGGGTATGATATTTGTGGATAACGATGAAAACTTAACAGTCAAGATGTTCTTTTTATCGATCTGTGCTTACCCTGTTTTTTTGCCAACAGTTAGAAATTGGGGTTCGGGGATGTTTCTCGCTCTTGTCCTTTTAGCTGTTTATATTATTGTCAAAAACAAACTTGATCTTTTGTTGGGAGCAAAGAAATATTTATACATCTACCTGTATTTTGTGGCTCTGTGTTTAATAAGTTTTTTAAATTCTTCTGATCTTGGTCGTAGCTGGCGTTCATTTGAGGTTATTTTATATTTGGCAGGTTTTTTTCTGCTGCGACCTGTGATTCGATGTCTTGGGAGTCGAACCACAGATTTTCTGCTTATTGGACTCTCCGGCTGTGGAATCGTCACCGCTATGTATTCAGTTTTTCAGCCACCAGGGCATCTATCTGGTGCCTATCACCATATTTTTCTCGGAGAAGTTACCGCGCTTTGTGCGGCCATCTTATTTGCCGTTTTGTTATTGCGGCGCAGTTCGTTGGGATTTTCAATTTATTATTTTGTCGGTTTTTCGTGCTCCGTGTATGTCAGTGTTCTCTCTGGTTCTCGTGGTGCATGGTTGGGAGCCTTTCTTGCGATATTGTTAACTCTGGCACTCTCGTGGAGAGAATTATTTTCACGTAGAAACTGTATGATTTTCACCGTGGTTTTTCTGCTGTTGCTCGGTGTTTTTTTTGTCAATCGAAGTTTTGTCATCTCTCGCTTTCATCAGGTGGCTGAAGATATCGCATTATATAAGACCGGAAGCTCCCACCAGGCAACGTCGATCGGTTCAAGGTTTCTGATGTGGTCGATTGCCGTTGATACCTGGAAACAACATCCGTTTATCGGTTCCGGGTTGGGTGATTTTAAGGATGATCTTGGCAGGGCGAATGAAACTGGCGAGATCCCCCGGTTGCCGCTTTATTCTCAGGCGCATAGTCTTTATATGGATTCGCTCTCGGGACTCGGTTCTTTAGGAACATTGGGGATGGTGTTGTTTCTTTTCCTGTTGCCTGCGTATGGATTTACCCGTTGTCTAAGGTCTGTCCCCGAGGATTTTCGATATCTGGCGGTCGCTGGGTTAGCTTGTTTGTTGGCTTTTGCCGTTTTTGGCCTTACCGATTCCTGGTTGAATAAACGTGCAATGGTCTCTTTCTATGTTGTTCTTGTCGCCTTTTTATGGGGGAGTTGTCAGTCCGTAGAAATCAAGTCTAGCGAGCCAGGTGTTTAACCATGCATGTCGTGCAGGTTTGCAAAGGGGTTGTTCCACCGGTTAATTATGGGGGGATCGAGCGGATTGTGTTCTGGTTGACGCGTGAGCTCCTGCAACGGGGGGTGCGGGTTACGGTCATTGCACACCCCGAAAGTGAAGTAGCCACAAAGCTTGCGGGGGTTGCTTTCGTCCCGTACCTTTTTGAACAAGATGATTATCGACAACTGATACCCCCGGATGCCGATATTGTTCATCTTCATGATTATCCACCAGAGGGCCGAGAACCCGCGATCCCCTATCTGGTAACGGAACATGGCAATCGAAACCGAGGGAAATTTCTAGCCAATACGGTTTTTGTGAGTCGCAATCATGCTGAAAATCATCATTCTCAGCACTTCGTTTATAATGGTATTCCCGTGTCGGAATATCCATTCTATCGTGATAAAGATGATTTCATGCTATTTCTGGCGAAGCTGGATTGGCGGGTGAAAAATGTTAAAACTGCGTTGCGACTGGCTTTTGACCTAGATTTCCCCCTCGCTTTGGCTGGCGGTGATCTTTGGGCGTCTATCAAGAAGACACGCGGAACCTGGTTGTTGAAATATCCGTTTAAAAAACAGCTTATCCGGCATGAAGGGCAGGTGTTTGGTGCCAAGAAACTGGAGTTGCTGCAAAAAGCAAAACTGCTTTTTTATCTGGCGAATTGGGCCGAACCTTTTGGTCTTGCTCCGCATGAAGCCTTAGCCTGTGGAACTCCAGTTTTGGTAACGCCGAACGGAGCCTTTCCTGAATATGTGAAATCAGGGGTTAATGGCTACGTTGTGCGCTCTTATGCAGAGGCGCTCGAGTCTGTCAGGTCATTACGCGGTATGTCTGCAACTGAGTACGAACAGATGTCTGAGGCCTGTCGTGATTCCGCATTCACGTCGCAGGAGATGACCCATGGTTATCTCGCCTATTACGAACGTATTCTCAAGGGAGAGATGCTAAGCGGCAACGCGGATGAACTTCGTTTTTCCCGCCCTAAATCGATTCGCGTTACCCCTTCGCTCTTTTGATCCTATGAATTTATCTTTAATCGTGACGACTTATAACTGGGAAAAAGCGCTCTTGCTGGTTTTGAAAAGTGCTTTGGCCCAACGGACTCTCCCTGCTGAGATCATCATCGGTGATGATGGCTCACGACCGGATACCGCCGCGTTGATACAGCGTCTTGCCCTTGATTCGCCGGTCCCTATCCAGCATATCTGGCAAGAAGATAAGGGCTTTCGCGCGGCTAAGATCAGGAATAAGGCGATTGCGGCATCGCAAGGGGATTATATCGTGATGATTGATGGCGATATGGTGCTTCATCCGTTGTTTATTGCGGACCACATAGCGGCCGCTCGAACCGGTTTTTTTGTGCAGGGCGGGCGCTTGAAGGCGGGTAAAATTCAAGCAGCTAAGCTTCTTGACGGTAATGTCTTCAGGCTGGGCGTTACCGCCAGAGATATTAAAAATAGGAAAAATGCGATAAATTCAAAAATATTGTCTCGCTTGAGTTCCTTTGAATCAAGAGGGCTTACCGGAATCAGAACCTGTAATTTTGCCGCTTGGCGTCATGATATCTATAAAATTAATGGTTTTGACGAAAGCTATGAAGGTTGGGGCCGTGAGGATAGCGATTTTGCCCTACGTTTGTTAAAAGCGGGGGTTCGCAGGTATAATCTGAAGTTCCAGGCAAACGCTATTCATCTGCATCATTGCGAAAATTCACGTGACAATCTGGGTTCCAATGATGCTCTTCTATTAAAGGCGACGGAAGCGGCGGCGCTGAGATGTCTGCACGGTATTGATCATTATTTGTGAGAAGAGGCTTTCTGGAGCGGCAGGAGACACTGTCTCATTTTTGCTCGTACCTGTTCAATTTCGATCAACTCCATGATCTGTGGGTTGCGTACCCGTTGCCCCCATTTAACTTCAGTAACCGTCTTGTTTAATTCTCTACGGAGTGCTTCAGGGTAGGCGTTAACCGTTATTTTTTGCTGACCATAGGGGCCGGTGCGGTCGGGGTTTGAACTGGCATAGAGTCCGATGACCGGTGTCCCCATGGCGTTGGCAATATGTGCGGGACCGGTATCTGGTGCTAGCATGATTTTTGCTCCTCGGCAGAGGGCTGCAAGTTCTTTAAGCTTTGTTTGGCCGACCAGATTCTGGGGTTTGTGCGTGCATAAACTGCTGATCTGCTCGGCGTAGTTGAGCTCCCGTGGAGAGGGGCCACCGCTCAAGGTCGTATTTAAGCCATAGGCTGTTTGTGCATGGTCGATAATGCTGGCATAGCGCTCTGCGCTCCAGTTCCGCCAGTTGCGCGCACGGTTGCTGGAGCAGGGGTTGATGATCATATACGGCCCAATCTCTCCGAGACGCAGGTGGATCGCTTTCTCGGCATTGTGTGGGATCGGGATCTCCCAGCTTAGTTCGGTCGTGT
>JAKIUS010000066.1 GCA_021647445.1 Geopsychrobacter sp.
CCGAGATAATTTGGCCCCGTTCAAAGGCTTACCGTCGCCCATCCTTTTAATGACCCAGGGAAGCATCTCCTCAACGCGCTCGTAGGTGGTAAAGCGGCGTCCGCATTCGGGACACTCGCGCCGTCGCCGCACGTTGTTGCCCTCTTTCCCAAGTCTGGAATCCACGACCCGCGTATCACCATGACTGCAGAAGGGGCAATTCATTCCAATTCTCCATCGTATTGCAGGGATTCGATACCAGCCTCGGCAAGCATCTCTTTAGAGAGGCTATCGGGATAACCACGTGCATAAACAACCTTTTCAACACCGGCATTAATCAACATTTTACTGCAAATTATGCAGGGAGAATCGGTACAGTAGAGGGTTGCGCTCTCAATATTGCTGCCGTGACGCGCCGCCTGAATAATCGCGTTCTGCTCGGCGTGTAGGCCGCGACACAATTCATGGCGCTCCCCCGAAGGGACCTTAAGCTGTTCGCGCAGACAACCGACCTCCTCACAATGACGAATGCCACTCGGCACGCCATTATACCCGGTCGCGAGGATATTCTTATCCTTGACCAGCAAGGCTCCGACCTGACGACGCATACAGGTCGAGCGGGTCGCAACCAGGGTGGTAATCTGCATGAAATACTGATCCCAGGTCGGGCGCATGCGCTTATCCTATTTCAAACGATGAGCATAAAGGGGGAAGCGCAGGCACAACTCCTTGACCTCGGCCCGAATGACCGCAAGGGCCGCCTCGTCATCGATTGCCTGAAGCGCACGATCGATCCAGCCAGCAACCTGCTTCATCTCAGCTTCCTTGAGGCCACGCGTCGTTGTCGCCGGGGTACCTATACGCACCCCACTGGTCACAAAGGGCGATCTGGTTTCAAAGGGAACAGAATTCTTATTGACAGTCAAACCGGCGTTTTCAAGCGCCGCTTCAGCAACCTTACCCGTAAGCTCAGACCCAGTAAAATCAAGTAACATCAGATGGTTGTCTGTTCCACCCGAAACCAGTTTGTAGCCCTTCTGAACCAATTCTTCTGCCAGGGTCTTGGCATTGGCGACAACCTGAGCAGCGTAGGTCTTAAATTCGGGGCTCAGTGCTTCTTTAAAAGAGACCGCCTTGGCCGCAATTACATGCATCAGTGGGCCACCCTGAATCCCGGGGAAAATATTGCTGTTGAGTTTCTTGGCCCATTCTTCCTTACATAGGATCATGCCGCCGCGTGGGCCACGCAGGGTCTTGTGGGTGGTGGTGGTGACAAACTCGGCATAAGGAACCGGGTTTGGGTGCGCGCCACCGGCGACGAGTCCCGCGATGTGCGCCATGTCGACCATCACAACGGCCCCGACTTCGTCGGCGATCCGCCGGAAAGCGGCAAAGTCGATGGTGCGGGAATAAGCGCTGGCACCAACCACGATCAACTTCGGCTTATGCTCGCGCGCTAAGGCTTCGACCTCTGCATAATCGATAGTTCCGGTCTCTTTCTTGACACCATAGGCGATGATATTGAAGAGTTTGCCGGAAAAATTGACCGCCGAGCCGTGAGTCAGGTGACCGCCATGAGCCAGATTCATGCCCAGCACGGTATCCCCAGGTTTGCAGACCGTAAAGTAAACCGCCATATTGGCCTGGGATCCCGAATGGGGCTGAACATTGACATGCTCGGAACCAAAGAGCTCCTTGGCACGATCGATAGCAAGCTGTTCGGCCTTATCAACCATCTCGCAGCCCCCATAATAACGTTTGCCTGGATAACCCTCAGCATATTTGTTCGTCAGTACAGAACCCTGAGCTTCGAGAACAGCTTCGCTGACGAAGTTCTCAGAAGCGATAAATTCGAGATTGTATTCCTGACGACGAGTCTCCTCAGAGATCGTAGCGGCAATTTCGGGGTCAAACTCGACAAGGTTTTTGTCTATCATGCTTATGTCTCCAACCTGCGGGGATCAATGACAAATGAATACGGGGCGGACAAGCCGCCCCGCATGGAACTCGGTGTAATTATTTCTGATCGTTTTCGATCTGCTGGATCTTATCGAGGCGACCCTGATGGCGGCCTCCTTCAAATTGGCTATCGAGCCAGACTTCAACCAGACGGCAACCCTCGGCAACACCGAGCACTCGACCGCCCAGCACCAGCACATTGGCATTGTTGTGCTCTTTTGCCATCTGAGCGGTAAAACTGTCATGGACCAGCGCGGCGCGAATGCCATTGACCTTATTTGCGGCAATCGACATGCCGATTCCTGTCCCACAGATCAGGATACCACTCAAACACTCCCCAGCGGCAACCGCCGTGGCGACCTTTATGCCGAAATCAGGATAATCGACGGAACTTCCGTCATGGGTCCCCATATCACAAAAATCGAGAGTGCGTTTTTTGAGAAGTTCGCAAATAGCCTGTTTAAGCTCCAGTCCACCATGGTCACTAGCGACGGCAATCATAGAGGACCTCAAACCTTGCGAAACGCGAGAGTCGCGTTGGTTCCGCCGAAACCGAAGGAGTTCGACAGGGCGATGTCAATATTCGCCTCACGCGCCTGATTCGGCACATAATCGAGATCACAATCGGAATCCGCCTCGTCATAATTGATCGTCGGGGGCGATATGCTGCGCTTAATCGCCAATGCAGAGATCACGGCTTCCATCCCTCCAGCCGCTCCTAAGCCATGACCGAGCATACTCTTGGTCGAATTGACCATCACCTTTGCGGCATGGTCGCCAAGCACCGTTTTAATCGCCATGGTCTCATAGAGATCATTGAAGTGGGTCGAAGTCCCATGAGCGTTGATGTAATCAACTTGCTGCGGATTGATGCCACCATTCTTCAATGCCATGGCGATACAGCGCGCAGCACCTTCACCACCGGCCGCAGGCTGGGTCAGATGATAGGCGTCTGCACTGGCACCATAGCCGATGATCTCACAATAGATTTTAGCACCACGGGCCTTGGCCTGCTCATACTCTTCAAGGATAACGATTCCAGCCCCTTCACCCATGACAAAACCATCACGATTCTTTTCAAAAGGCCGACTGGCAGCCTGGGGGTCATCATTGCGTGTCGAAAGGGCCTTCATGACATTGAAACCACCAATGCCGAGTTCGGTAATAGTCGATTCAGTACCACCGGCAAACATCGCATCAGCATCACCACGCTTAATAACATGGTAGGCATCACCAATGGAATGGGTCCCGGTCGCACAGGCGGAGACGGTCGACGCATTCGGACCCTTGGCCCCAAAGCGGATCGAAATCTGCCCCGGTGCCAGGTTGATAATCAACATGGGGATAAAGAAAGGGGTGATTTTTTTATACCCGCGATCCTGCAGCGCCGAGTGATATTTTTCGATAGCGGGCAGCCCGCCGAGACCGGAACCGACTATGACGCCGACACGTTCAGCGTTCTCATCGGTGATCACAAGGCCAGAATCATCAAAGGCTTCCTGGCTGGCAGCCAGACCGTATTGAATGAAGAGATCCATCTTCTTGATCTCTTTCTTCGCAATGAAGTCTTCGGCGACAAAATCCTTAACTTCACCCGCAATCTTGGTCGGCAGATTCGAAGCGTCAAACCGGGTAATTTTATCGATGCCCGAACGTCCTGCAAGCAAGGCATCCCAAGTTTTCTCTACACCGGTTCCCAGGGGAGAAACCATCCCGACACCGGTCACCACTACTCTACGCATGCGACTCTCTTTTCCTGTTGTAATTGCAAGGTCTGGATTTGTCATACACACTCATGCACGACTTCTGGCGGGGCAAAATACCGGGAGCAACAAAAGCGTTGCCCCCGGGTTCAATCAATCAGGAAATCTTACCGATATAGTCAACGGCATCCTGAACTTTCTGAATCTTTTCGGCGTCCTCGTCAGAGATTTCGATATCGAATTCTTCTTCAAGGGCCATAACCAACTCAACCGTATCGAGAGAATCAGCACCGAGGTCGTCCATGAAGGCCGCCCCATTGGTGACTTTATCCTCATCTACGCCAAGCTGCTCGGCAACAATTTGTTTTACGCGCTCTTCGATAGAAGCCATTTGCTTTCCTCCTGTTTTGTTGAGATCCACTTAAGGATCCGATAGACAAAGTTTTGTTCGTTTTATGAAACTACCTACATGTACATTCCGCCATTGACGCCAAGAACCTGACCGGTGATATACGCGGCACGGTCCGAAGCGAGATAAATGACGGCATGTGCAATATCTTCAGCCTGACCAAGGCGGCCAAGCGGAATCTGCGCTGCAAGTTCAGTGCGGGCTTTTTCACCCAATTTATCAGTCATGTCGGTTTCGATAAAGCCTGGAGAGATGGCATTAGCCGTAACATTACGCTTGGCGAGTTCTCGCGCGACCGACTTGGTCAAACCGATCAGGCCCGCCTTACTGGCGCTGTAATTAACCTGTCCCGGATTGCCCATCTCACCAACCACCGATGAAATATTGACGATACGTCCGTACCGTTGCTTACTCATAATCTTGGCCACAGCCCGCGTCAACAAAAAGGCGCTCTTGAGATTGGTATCGAGCACCGCATCCCAATCAGCATCCTTCATGCGCAGCAATAAGCCATCACGTGTTATCCCGGCATTGTTCACCAGAATATCGATACGACCAAAGGTCTCGACGGCTGCGGAGATCAATTGACTGATATCTGCGGGACTCAAGACATCGACCACCACTGCCAGCGCCCTGCCCCCCAAGGCTTCGATCTCAACAACCAATTCTTTAAGGGGCGCTTCGGATCGGGCACAGACGACAAGATCGGCACCATTTTTTGCCATCTGGATAGCGATCGAACGCCCGATACCACGTGAGGCCCCGGTGACTATTGCGATTTTACCTTGCAACATAGTATTTCTTCCCCGAATCAGAGGTCAATAAAAGGCTTAAACATTCAACTTGTTCAGGGTATCGACCGAATCGACCTGAGCGGTATCGCTCCCTTTGACGATTCGCTTGACCAGGCCACAAAGGACCCTGCCCGGACCGATTTCGATATAGCGTGTGACGCCGCTGGCATTCATCGTAAGAACGGATTCATTCCAGCGCACGGCTGAACAGACCTGTTTGACCAGCAACTCCTTGACCCGAGAGGGTTTGGAATAACTGCTCGCTTCGACATTACCGACCACCGGACAACTGAAGGTGCCGATTTCAAGCGGGGCCAACACATCGGCCAGGCGTTCGGCCGCTGGCTTCATCAACGCCGAATGAAAGGGGGCGCTGACCGGCAAGAGCATGGCGCGTTTGGCCCCTTGCGCCTTGGCCAGATCAATGGCACGTTCAACCGCCGAAGCATGGCCGGCGATCACGATCTGTCCGGGGCTGTTAAAGTTTGCCGGAGCGACAATTTCACCGGCGGCCGCCTGCTGACAAATCTGCTCCAGCGACTCGGGCTCGACACCCATGATTGCGGCCATCGCCCCGACACCGACAGGTACAGCTTCTTGCATGAAAGTCCCACGCTGACGAACGGTCTTGACCGCATCGGCGAATTTAAGCGCACCAACAGCAACCAGAGCAGAGAATTCGCCCAGGGAGTGGCCCGCAGCACAACCGGGAACCAATCCCGTCTCCTGCTCAATCACCCTCAAGACCGCGATACTGGTCGTTAGAATGGCCGGTTGAGTATTGGCCGTTAAGCGCAGATCATCTTCGGAGCCAGAAAAGCACAGTTTGGCCATATCGAAGTCAACGGCATCACTCGCCTCCTCAAAGACTTGACGCGCAAGCGGAAAGTTTTCAACCAGTTGTTGACCCATGCCGGGATATTGAGAACCCTGACCGGGAAAAAGAAATGCAATCATGATATCTATTTACGTCCTTATGACCAGCGGATCAGTGCTGAGGCCCAGGTAAATCCGCCACCAAAAGCCGACAGCAAGACATTATCATCTACCTTTAAAAGTCCCGCGCGATTCGCTTCATCCAGGGCAACGGGAATCGTTGCGCTCGATGTATTTCCGTAGCGGTGAACATTAACATAAACCTGTTCCTCTTTCATCTTGATGCGCTTAGCGGTCGCTTCGAGGATCCGTTTGTTCGCCTGATGCGGGATAAAAAGCGCAATATCTTCGGCACTCAGATTATTGGCGGCAAGGGCCTCGTTGGAGATATCGGTCAGAGAACGCACCGCAACCTTGAAGACTTCGTTGCCCTGCATCTTCAGGAAGAAGGCACCAGTCTCAACCCCTTGAACGCTCGGCATCATGCGTGTCCCGAAACCGGGTTGATAAAGCAAATCGAGATAGCTACCGTCAGAATGCATATGGGTCGACAAAAGCCCCGTCTCGGAATTTTCTGCCGCCTCCAAGACCACGGCCCCGGCACCATCACCGAACAAGACACAGGTATTGCGGTCGGTCCAATCCAGAATGCGACTGAGGGTTTCAGCCCCAATTACCAGGACTTTTTTGCCTCGTCCGCTCTGGATAAAATCGCTCGCGCAACCGAGACCATACAGAAAACCACTACAAGCAGCCGAAAGATCGTAGGCGTAGGCATTCTTTGCCCCGAGATTATTCTGAACAATACAGGCCGTTGAAGGCCAAGGATAATCCCCGGTCACCGTGCCGAGTACGATCAAATCGATCTCACTCGCCGGAATACCAGCCATCTCTAAGGCACGCTCGGCCGCACGCGTCGCGAGATCAGAAGTAAATTCACCTTCAGCAGCGATACGACGCTCTTTAATACCAGTCCGGGTAACAATCCAGTCGTTGGTCGTATCAACCAGCTTCTCCAGATCGAAGTTGGTCATAACCTTTTCCGGCATACAAGAACCGGTACCGGCAATACGTGCTCTTATCACTAAAATCTCCTTTGACCCTGAGCGTTGTCCTTGACCTGAATCGCTAAAATTAAACGATTTCCGACGACCCAGCATGTGACACCCGGCATTGATCTACAAAAAGCCAGATCAACATACAGCTCAATCCCCTCTATAAATCCGGTTAGATGGAATGAACCAGTTTCTCTTCGATCTTTATGCGGGCAAATTCCTGAGCCTGACGAATCGCTATAGCTATCGCCAGCGGAGAGGCCTTGCCATGACAAACGATACCGGTACCGGCAAGGCCCAGAAGCGGTGCCCCCCCATATTCTGAAGGGTCAACTTTTTTCTTAAACGCACGAAACGCCGAGCGACTCAATAATGCACCCAGTTTTGAAAGAAAACGACTCTCAATCTCGGAGCGTAACATGCTGGTCATAGCAACAGCCAGACCCTCAGACACCTTGAGCAGGACATTGCCAACAAAACCATCACAGACAACCACATCAACCGCACCGTTAAAAACATCACCGCCTTCAACGCTACCGACATAGTTGAGATCTGTTGCGAGCAGCAGCTTGTGCGCTTCCCGCGTCAGTTCAGTCCCCTTCTTCTCTTCTTCGCCATTAGAGAGCAAACCGACCCGCGGTGATTTCACCCCGGAAACATGCTGCATATAGAGACTACCCATAATGCCAAATTGTTGCAGATTCAATGGCTTGCAATCGACATTAGCGCCCATGTCGAGGACCAGGGTCATCCCCTTGATATTGGGCAGCAATGTTCCGATTGCAGGTCGATCAATCCCCTTGACGCGCCTAAGCACA
>JAKIUS010000067.1 GCA_021647445.1 Geopsychrobacter sp.
TGCGGATCTGATTGATAAAGATGATGCTGCAGTTGCTCTTGCTGACCGATCCAGTCAGTTTACGCAGGGCCTGCGACATGAGACGGGCCTGCAGGCCCATGTGTGAGTCACCCATTTCACCTTCGATCTCGGCGCGCGGGGTCAGAGCGGCGACCGAATCGATGACCAGTACGTCGATAGCACCGCTACGGACCAGGACCTCGGTGATTTCAAGGGCCTGCTCACCGGTGTCGGGCTGTGAAATCAGCAGATCGTCGGGCTTAACCCCCAGTCGGCTAGCGTACTGGATATCGAGGGCGTGCTCGGCATCGACAAAGGCGGCAACTCCACCAGTTTTTTGTGCTTCGCCAATGATATGCAGGGCCAGGGTTGTCTTGCCTGAGGATTCAGGGCCGTAGATTTCGATGATGCGGCCGCGCGGGATACCGCCGGCCCCCAGCGCTAAGTCGAGGCGCACGGCTCCGGTTGAGATGGTTTCGATGGCGGGCAGTGTGTTGCCCTTGCCCAGCCGCATGATGCTGCCCTTGCCGAACTGTTTTTCAATCTGGCCCATGGCCAGTTCGATGGCGCGATTACGATCGTCAGACATGAATCTACTCCCTTACCGAAAAGAAAATGTAATGGTGATGTCGATGGCAGGGATTCTTGCATGCCTTAGTGACAGAATAGGTCATTGGCAAGAGTCTGCTCCCCTCCAGAACCGGCGTTTGCGATACTGCGCTTTATACGTTTAGGCTGCTCCCCTCTCTCTCACCCAGGGCTCAGGGTCGATAGTTTTTCGCTCATCAGCTCGCTAAACAAGCCTCTACCGATAGCATAGGTCTTGCGGTTTCTTCAAGCATCTATCTTGTGTTTCAGTCGTATCGATGGGAACTCATGGACCTTCGATCGAAATTTGAGAACGGCGCCTGTAGAGTGGGAGCATGGAGTGGAAAATACTCCCTTGGCCAGTGCTGCGATTTTCGCTCCACAACAGGCCGCCATGGGCTTCGATCAGCCCCTTGGCCAGTGGAAGCCCGAGGCCGACACTGGGGACCGCGGGTAGGTTGTTGTGGCGGCCGTGCAGGCGGATATCGCCGCAGCCGCAAAACTTTTCGAAAATCTCAAGGCGATCTTTATCCTCGATACCGCTACCACTGTCAGTAATCCGGATATCAATCATGTCGGGGATATTGTCAGATGCAAAAAAAGCCGGGCAGAAGGGTTCGAGTTGCTGTTTCATCTCTAGAATTTCACTGCGACAGACATAGCATGCATCGAGTTTAATCGCGCCCCCAGTAGGCGTGAATTTGATCGCATTATCCAGAATGTGTGAGAGTGCGCGCTCTAGGTGATGACGGTCGCCACAGGGGGCCAGCAGATCCGGTATGTTGCCACGACTCAGGCTGAGGTTTTTTTGTCCGGCGTTGTCCTTCTTGGTTTTCAGCAAGTCCTGCAGTAGGTGACTCAGGTCAATGCTTTCATGCGCCAGGTAGATATCGCGGGATTCAATGCGGGCCATTTCGAGCAGATCTTCCACCAGCGCGTTAAGACGATCTCCCCCTTGCAACATGGTTGAAAGCAGGGCTCTGGCGTCGGGAGAGGCGTTCTGTAGTTGGTTTTCAAGGAGTTGGCCTGCTGACAGGATGCAGGTTAAGGGGGTGCGTAGTTCATGCGATGCCAGGGCGAGAAAGCGATCCTTCATACGGCTGAGTTGTTCAAGGGTGCTGTTGGCAACTTCGAGGCGCTGCAGGTGTTCACGTAGTTGCTGACGTGAGCGTTCGAGCTCGCGTTGGCTCGCCTGGGTTAAACGATGTTGCCACTCAAGTTTTTCCACCAGCTCATAGGCATCGATATTTGCCCCGATCAGAGCGCAGATCTGTTCGAGCAGGTCAATCTCGACGTGGGAAAACTGACGCGAAATCCGCTGGAAAAAGAACAGAACTCCCAAGGTGCGGCCATGGGCAATGAGAGGGAGGGCCAGGAAACTGCGCCAGCCGGCATCGAGCACTGCCGCACAGTAAAGGCAGGATTCGCCGCGCAGGTCGACCCAGTTGTGAGGGATCCCCTTTTCGATAACTTCATTCGCCAGACCTCGCCCGGCGGGGACTTTTTGCAATTCACGTCTCAGCTGTTCGTGGATGCCGATGGAGGAGGTCAGCTCAAGGGGGGAATCGGGTTGTTGCCGTTGATAGATGCCGCAGCCATCAACGGCGAAGGCCGCCTGTAGCTGAAGCAGCAGTTGCGGAAGTGATTCTGGACTGTTGCGATTGGTTGCCGTCAGCAGAGCGATCTGCTGCAACAGGCGCAGGCGATCAATCTCATGTTGCAGGGCGTAGTTGTCGGCGCTGGCGATATCAGTTTGAAGCCGTTTTTCCACAGGTGATCACTCCTTGAAAAATCACTACGTCTTGTGATGCGAAATTTTTGCTTAGCCATTTCCTGAGAATTTACGAGATCATCACATTTGCATGACGAAAGAGTAATCTAACGCAATTTGCCGGGGTAGGTCCAGTTAAGTATCGAGGCATTCAAGGGCGAAGCGGCGGATCCATTCGAGAGCCATGTAGGCACTCATCTGTTGGATTTTCACCCGATCACCATGGAACTTGTAGCCGCGTGCCTGACAGACCCCCTCGGCGGCCAGGGCAAGGTAGACCGTGCCGACAGGTTTTTCGTCGCTGCCGCCCGTAGGACCAGCAATCCCCGTGACCGCCAGGGCAAGGTCCGCACCTGCGGCGGCGCGGGCTCCTGCTGCCATTGCTTCGGCGCATTCGGCACTGACCGCACCTTTGGTCGCGATGAGTTCAGCAGGCACGTTAAGCCAGTCGATCTTGGCCGTATCGGCGTAGGTGACCGCACTCCGCTCGAGAAATTCAGATGCGCCCGCCGTACGGGTCAACATCTGACTGATCAGGCCGCCGGTGCAAGATTCTGCCAGGGTTAATTTGAGGCCAGCGTGGCGCAAGAGTTGGCCGACATGTTCGGCCATGGTTTGGTCTGCACGTTCGACCAGATAGTCACCCAATTGGGCGACGAGGAGGGCTTCGGCCTCATCGAGTTTCTGTTCGGCATCGATGCTGGCTGAGCGCAGGGCGAGGCGGACCAATGGGTAGTCAAGCGAGAATCCGACCTCCACTTCAGGCGGAAATTTCGCGTAAGGCAGTCGTGATTCAAGCTGTGGTTCCGAAAGGCCGAAGAAACCATAATCGCGCTGAATGAGCGGGACGCCGCCAGGCTTGCTGCGTTTTAGTGCGGGGATGACGGCCTGCTCAAGCATGCTGCGCATTTCACTGGGAACCCCCGGCAGAAAGAAGAGATCGCAGCCCTGTTGACGCAGCCAGAATCCGGGAGCGGTCCCTTCACGGTTCGGCAACGGGACCGATTTCTGCGGCATGAGTGCCTGGCGCAAGACCTGGGGATTGAGTTCGCGGTCGGAGAAGCGTTTCTTGATCATCTGCAGAGCATCGGGATTCTCTTCAAGGGGCCTGCCCAAGGCCTGGGCGACAGTTTTAGCGGTCAGATCGTCGCCGGTTGAACCCAAGCCTCCCGTTGCAATGATCACATCCTGTTGCGGAATCAGGGCCAAAATTGCGCGCGCAATCGCCTCCGGGTTGTCCGGAACGCAAAGCGCCGTATTGAGACGATAGCCAGCCGGTCCGAGCAGTCGGGCGATGTCGCGGGTGTTGGTGTCGCTAATGTTGCCGTTGAGTAGTTCATCCCCGCTTGCCAGTACGGCAATACGCACAATGTTCATCGGTTTTTCCTGTTCAAGAATTTCGTTCGCTTATTTTATTCCGAACATGCTGCTCGACGAGACGGTAAACTTCCGGTAAAGGCAGTCCATTGTCCCTGGCCAGGGCACGACAGTTTTCAAACTCTGGGGCAACGCGCAGCAGTTCACCCTGATCATAGAACAGTTTTGCTTTTGCAGCCCCGAATGGCGTTTCAACTTCGATCTGAAGTCGTTCCAGTTTATAGCGATCAGCGGGATAGGTACGCAAGCCACTGGCGCTGCTGTTGGTCAGGATTAATCGCGCCAGCCGCTCCGCATCGATCTCCTGACAAATCAGTGTCAAACGGGTAGCCGGGCGGTTTTTTTTCATTTGCAGGGGGCTGTAGCCGACATCCAGAGCGCCAGCGGCAAGCAGGTCTTCAGACAGGGCACCAAGCCATTCCGGGTTGCCATCATCGATGTGGGTTTCCAGCACCATCACCCGATCACGCTCAAGGGTCGAGTTGCTGGTTTCGCCGAGGAGACCGCGCAGCAGGTTAGGACGGTCCTCCAACTGCCAGCCGCCGACCCCGTAACCGCTCTTTTCCAGCCTGAGGTTCGGCAACGGGCCGAAGTTTACGGCCTCACAGGCAATCGCAGTCCCGCTGGGCGTTACCAGCTCTTTTTCCGTTCCACTGTCCGTAACGGGAGCGCCCTGCAGCAGCTCAAGGACGGCCGGGGCTGGTAGCGGCAAGGCGCCGTGCGCACAATGGGACAAACCGCGCGACAGGGGCAGGGGAGAGCAGATAAGTTGTTCGATGCCGAGCAGTTCAATGCCGATAGCCGCTCCGACCAGATCAATTATTGCATCGAGGGCTCCCACCTCGTGAAAGTGGACCTGCTCTAGAGAAATACCGTGAACCTTGGCCTCGGCCTCGCCCAAACGCTGAAAGATCCGGCGCGCACGTTCTTTGATGCTCAGGCTGAGCGAACAATCGACCAGTATTTTATCAATGTCGCTCCAGCGCCGATGAGTTTTTTGCTTCTGGCAGATCACCTGCACCCGGCAGCCTTCGATGCCGTGGCGTTGTTCGCGACCGATCTGCAATTGCCAGCCGGGAAGCTGTAGTTTGTTCAACTCCTGCTCAAGGAGCGCAGAGTCAAGCCCTAAGTCGATCAACAGGCCTAGGAACATATCGCCGGAGATTCCGGAGAAACAGTCGAGGTAGAGGGTTTTCATAGCGGGTATCTAATTAAAATCCAATTGCGAAGGGAAAACGTATTCTACTGTTTTGTGGGTATGCATTGCAAACAGGGCCAGTGGGGTCACTGGGCCAGTGGGGTCAGGCCTGCAAAGCTGCAAACTTGGCCAGCTGCTCTTTCAAGGCATTCATATCGCTTCTGAGCTGATCATCACTCTTCGCCTTTTCACGCAGCCGCCTGACCGCCGAACTCAGGCTGCTACTGTCGCGATCCAGCCACCGCCCCAGGTCCGCCAAGGTCGCATCGCTGTAGTCAAGCACTGCCCAGGCAGCAAAAGCACGCAGCTTAGAAAGGTTCTGGCTCTGACCGGGCAGGCGCAGTTCGCCCACATCCCGGTTAAAATATCCGCTAACCAGCTTGAGTGTTTCGCCAAGGTCCGAGCGCTGCAAGGGCACTTCTTCGGCCTGTTGCAGCACCTCGTTCAAAAAACTGTCCTCGCCGAAAATCCGCGCATCCTTGCATCCCGCACCGTGAAATTCTTTGCGGTGGCCCAGCCCCTTTTGGCTCAAGACAAACTCGGTAAAGAGCCTGCGGGCCGGTTTGATCTTCTTTGCAAAACGCGAAAGAACCGCATCGCACGACAGCCAGGGGATCTGTTCTTGCCCCATGTAGGCTCGGTGGCCGCTCCAGCGGTAATCAGCCGGGCTTTCCACCATCCCGGCCCGCAGGGGGTTGAGGTGAAGATAGGCGACAAGTTGCAGCAGGTACTCATCCTCTTCGACCAGCACCGCCTTGTAGCGGCCCTGAAACAGATGTCCGTGCCTTTTGGTGCGCCAGTTGATCCATTGGGTGTAACGAAAGGAGAGGTTCTGCATGATGCGGGACAGGGGGATCTTACCAACCTGCAAAGCCAGATGGATGTGGTTGCTCATCAAACAGTAGGCGTGAACACGAAAGCCGAACCGCTCGATGCCTTGTTGCAGAAGCAGAAAAAACCGATAACGATCTGCGTCGGCAAAAAAGACGTCAGCGCCGCCGTTGCCACGCAGCATAACGTGGTAGACAGCACCGGGATAATGGATGCGGGGTTTACGGGCCATGGGTTAAGTATAGGGTAAGTTTGCAGGTTTGCAAGCCTGACCCCCATGCCCCCTTTTTCTTCTGATGGTCAACATAGACGAGTCCACCTTCAATCTGGCTTGCGAATCGCCTGACCAGATCTTCCAATTCTTGCTCCGAAACATCGATTATTTCATAAGCACTCATCGGTCCCTCCTTATTGTCGATAGGCCTGCAAAGTTGCCGGGTTAATCTTGCTGATCCAGCAACCTGGTGACTTCGTGGTGAAGGGCTGGCAGGTAGCTTTCCAACACGCCCCAGACGACTTCATCTGAAATGGACGCATAGCCATGAATGAGTCGATTTCTAAATGAGATGATACGGCTGCAATGACTGATCGATTTTTCCAGTTCGGGAAAGTCTCTCAACGAATTGTTTCAGGGCTTTGCCAATAATTTCAAACTGTCTTTCAACGGCTGCGCGCAGCATGGCGTTGGCGCTGTAATCAGCCAAGGTTTTGTCGTGGGTAAATTCGCGCAATAGCTGACAGACCTGGGCGATATCGTAAAGGTATTTTCGCAGATCACGCGGCATCGTATAGGGTCACACGACTTTTTTCGATGGCTGCTCGAAAGTAAGGGTTGCGAATGGGGGCTGATTCGATCAGGTCGACAGGGAGATCGAACAGTTGTTCAAGGGCTTCCTGAAGATTGAAGAAGTTTGCGGCCTGTTCTGCTGGTGGCATGGGATGAAAGATGACCAGAAAATCGAGATCACTCGATTTCGGGTCGAAAGAACCTCCTGCGGCAGAACCGAACAGGTCGAGGCTTTTCACGCCGTGGGTGGCGCAAAGTTGTGTCAGTTCGGTTTGCTTTGTTGTAATGAGGCTATGCATGTTGAATCCCCATCCAGAATCTACTGGGTTGCACGCCAACTTTAACAGAAAAAGGCAGATGATAAAAGAATTTGCCTATTCAGCCTGTCTGATTGATGCGATGCGCGGCAAACGCCGCGCCGAAACCGTTGTCGATGTTGACCACGGTGACGCCGCTGGCGCAGCTGTTGAGCATGCCGAGCAGGGCGGCGATACCGCCGAAGGCGGCGCCGTAACCGACCGAGGTGGGTACGGCGATCACCGGTACCGATACCAGTCCGCCGATGACCGAGGGGAGGGCACCTTCCATTCCGGCGACGACGATAATCACCGCCGCTTCACTCAGTTTTTCTCCTTTAGCCAGCAGGCGGTGGATGCCGGCAACGCCGACGTCGATTAGCTCTTCGACGGGGTTGCCGAGTATTCTTGCGGTGATCGCGGCTTCACGGGCGACGCGTAGATCAGAGGTGCCGGCGCAGACCACCAGGATCTTGCCGCCTTTTTCCTTGAGCGGCTGTATTGTCAGGCAGAAGGTGCCGGACAGGCTGTCGAACTCTCCAGCTGGAAAACTGTGTTGCAGGGCCGCACCTTTCTCTTCGTCAAGGCGTGTCGCCAGAATGTTAGAGCCGTTGGCCAGCATGGCGGTAATGATTGTTTGCAGTTGCTCAAGTGATTTTCCTTGGCCGAAGATCACCTCGGGCACACCCTGACGCAGGTTGCGATGGTGGTCGAGTTGGGCGATGCCGATATCTTCAAAGGGCA
>JAKIUS010000068.1 GCA_021647445.1 Geopsychrobacter sp.
CAATAATTTTATCCACCAATTGGTCCACCACATTGTGATGATTGGTGGTAATCAGGTTATCGTCAATTACAACGTCTTCATGAACCAATTGGACGCCATTCGTTTTAAATGCGAGGGTGGCATTATAATCGGGGAAAACGGTAGCTTTCCGTCCAGTTAAAATTCCAGCGTTTGGTATTGTCTCGCCCAATAATGGTATACGCGTTCAACTTACCGCGCTGCTTGTTTCCGAAAACGTACCGATATTCCAAACCAAGCCCGGTTCCAAGTAACGATAGATAATCGATCGAAAATGTTGCGTCCTGATTACGCCCCAGCACCTGATACCATGCGGTTGAAAACTCCGTACCACGACGGTCAGAGAAACCGAAACCGGGCATCAGAAAACCAGACTCCCGTTCATTCTTGATCGGCACCCTCAGGTAAGGAGTATAGAAAAAAGGGACATCCTTGACATAGATTCTGGCATGTTTGGCGGTGAGATAGCGACCGATGGTTACATCTGCCTGACTCGCTCCGATTGACCAGGCCGGACGCTTTCCTTCGCACAGGGTAATGTGGGCACCATAGAGGCTGAACCGCTTGGGGCCAAGCCGCTCAAGGCGCTTGCCTTTCATGCGCAAGGAATTTGCCGACAAAAAAATTTCGCCATCTTCAACGACACCGGTACCCTGCTGTAAATCATAGGTCAATCGACGGCCACTTAACTCTTCTCCAGGCTGGGTAAAATGAACCTTCCCACGCGCATCGACCTCGCCTGTCTGCTGATTCCACCAGAGTTGCTCACTTGACAACTGCATCGCACCCTGCTTAAGCCGCACATTCCCCTGCGCATGGTAACGCCCCGTCACTTGATCAAAATCGAGCTGGTCGGCCTCCAGATCGACCGGAACGCCATTTGCGGAGGCGGGCAAACCGGCGGCAGGCAGACGAAAAGATGGCAACAACAAGAGCAACAGCAAAAATAGAAGTCTAAAGTTCAAGCACTAACTCCAGAACGCAGCGTACACTTTTGACGCAGTTCGGCGACCAGAAAGAGTGAACCGGCAATCAAGATTTTCTGCCCCTCTTTCCTCGCGGCCAAAGCCTGTTTAAAAGCGAGATCCAGTGATGAGAAAATTTCGGTCAGGGTTCCTTGCCGTGAGGCGACAGCGGCCAACATCTCACAGGGGGCTGCAACCTCGTCCTGCAGGGGGGCAACAAAGATTTTTTCTACATGGGGAAGAAGCGGTGTCATGATTCCGGAAATATCCTTATCGGCCTTGACGGCCAGCACCCACAGCATTCCATCCAAATTCTCACTGGAGAGATAATCGGCAAGCGCCGAAGCCGCATGGGGGTTGTGCGCTCCATCTAGAAGAACTTCTCCACACCATTCAAGCCGGCCCGCCCAACGGAGTTCGAGCAGGGAGTTTAACAGCGCGTCTGTATCAAGGGCCTCCACCGGCAACAACTGTTCAAGCGCTGCCAAAGCTAAAGAAATATTTTCGCGTTGATAATCGCCGTTGAGTGTTGAGCGCATATCCCTCAAGGTGAGAGACTTGCCGAAAAAGTCAAAGTTATTGGGCGGCAGGCTCCATTTAAAATCTACTGCAGCCCTTAACAGGGGGGCAGTTTTGTCGGCCGCAAGCCGTTGTAAGACATCAAGAACCTGAGGATCCTGTCGCGCACTGACAACCGGCACTCCCTGCTTGATAATCCCACCCTTCTCCGCAGCAATCTGCGCCAGGCTTTCTCCGAGATGTGCCGCATGATCGAGAGCCACCGGCGTGATAATGCACAACTCAGGTCGCACCACATTGGTTGCATCGAGGCGCCCCCCCAGGCCAGTCTCAAGAATCACCCAGTCGACCTGCTGCTCGGCGAAAACCCGCAGCGCCATCACCGTGGTAAATTCAAAGAAGGTCGGCGAGATTGAGGAAGAGTGGCTACGGATCTCGCGAATCTGACGCACGACCTGCGCCTCGCTGATCGGTCGGTTATTGATGCGAATCCGTTCGGTGAAACTATGGAGATGAGGAGAGGTATAGAGGCCGGTCCGAAAGCCCTGGCTGCGGAACAGTTGCTCCAGTGCCGCCGCAGTTGAGCCCTTGCCGTTGGTGCCGGCAATATGAACAATCCGCAACATACGTTGCGGATTGTTCAAGGCATTCAACAATCGATGGGTATTTTCGAGCCCGAGCTTTATGCCAAACTGTTGAAGAGCATAAAGGTATTCGAGGCTGGACGAATAGTCCATATCGCCTCAACTCTTGGTAAAGATCCGCAAAATTTGTGCAAGACGTGCCTTCATTTCGCTGCGCGGCACAATCATATCAACCATGCCACGCTCCAACAGAAACTCCGAGCGCTGAAAACCATCGGGCAGGGTCTGGCGGATTGTCTGTTCAATGACTCGCGGTCCGGCAAACCCGATCAGGGCGCGCGGTTCCGCCATGTTGATATCACCGAGCATCGCAAAGCTGGCGGTAACGCCACCGGTGGTCGGGTCGGTCAGCACCGAAATAAAAGGGATGCCTGCCATTTTCAACTTAGCCAGCGCTGCGCTGGTCTTGGCCATTTGCATAAGCGACAAGATACTCTCCTGCATCCGCGCCCCACCGGAAGAACTAAAGATCAGTACCGGGGCCTTGACTTCAAGTCCCTTTTCGATGGCACGCGTAAGCTTTTCGCCAACCACGGACCCCATACTACCCCCCATGAAGGAGAAATCGAAGACTCCGACGATGGTCGGCAGCCCATCGATCGTACCACTGCCGCAGATGACCGCATCCCCATCCCCAACCTTTTTAATTGCATCGCGAATTCGGTCCTTATATTTCTTGGAATCCTTAAATTCCAGAAAATCGACGGAAGTGATCTTCGCATCCATCTCAACAAAGGAATCTTCATCAAGAATCAGGTCGATCCGCTCTCGTGCACTGATACGAAAATGATAATCGCATTTCGGGCATACATTGAGGTTCCGCACGATCTCCTTGGCGTAGATGATCTCCTGGCAGTTTTTGCATTTGGTCCAGACCCCTTCTGGCATTTGAACTTTTTTTCTTTCAACTGCCGAAACCGGCGCTTTCTTCCGTTTAAACCAAGCCATGAATCAACCTCTCTACCGCCATCAACGTCCCGACTCAACCAGGAAGAGACAACGGATATCTGTCAGATCTCGTAGATTTCTCCACCACCAAGCACCGTCAACTGCGAATGGGGAAGTTGCTCAAGTTCACGCTGCAACTCATCGAGATACTGCTGTTTCATATGAAAGATGTACACCGGAACCTCGTCCCGGTCCAGTTTTGCCAACTGCTTTTCCAACATGGCTGGCGTCATGTGCCCACTACGAACGGCGAGATCCGCGAGTCGATTGGGAAAAGATGTCTCAATAAATGCGCAGCGCAGTTTGTCACAGTTGCGGCCAAGTTGCCATATTTCCTCGGTATCACAGGTGTCCCCCGAGTAGAGAAATGCAACCTCGTCGGTTTCAAACAGATAACCAACCGTGTACACGGGATGATTGGTCTGTCGCCAACTGACCTGCAAACCGGCTATCTCCACCGGCCCAAAAGCAGGCAGCGGACAGTACTGCAGCACAGGCTTTTCTCGACTGGGCAACTGGGTAAAATCTGGCCATACCTCATTATTCAGCAAATGCTCGCGCACCATATTCAAGACCGGCTCGGGAGCCCAAACCCGAATCGGCTGCGTCCTCATGCCCAGCATATTATCCGCCAGAAAAGCCAGGTCAACCATATGGTCGAGATGAGCATGGGTCAACAACACATCATCGATCCTGGCCTGATCTTCGAGACTCAGGGCAAAACTAACCGTTCCCGCATCGAGCAGCAGGCGTTGATTGATCAACAAACAACTGGCATGAAAACCGGGGGCCCGCGACCCGCTACTACCAAGAACTTTCAGTTGCATTCCAATACTCCATCAACCAAATCAGCGACAGCGTTCTAGAGACTGCCGCAAAGCAGAGACGAATCGATATACCTGCTGTTGCAGATCAGGCTGATGGGCATAGTCGGCGATCAACTTCACCAGCGCGCTACCGACCACCACGGCATCGGCATAACTGCCGACCGTGGCCGCATCCTCGGCGGTCGTAATCCCGAAACCGACCCCGACCGGAATCGGGCTGAGTTTACGCACCTCGGTGACCGCCTGGCGAATCTCTTCGGGATCAAGTTTTTTCGAGCCGGTGACGCCGGTCATCGATACATAATAGAGATAACCGCTCCCCTGCTCGGCAAGACGCTTCATCCGCTGCGGCGGCGTGGTTGGTGCCAACAGGGTAATCATATCGATATCGTTCTGCTTGAGATCTGGCAGAATTTCATCAGCCTCTTCCGGTGGCAGATCGACCAGCAGAATACCATCGACTCCGGCGGCAGCGGCATCACGCGCGAAGCGTTCTACACCATAACGATAAACAGGATTAAAATAGCCCATCAGCACGATGGGAACCTGCGATTCCTTACGAACTTCAGCCACCAGGTTCAAGACACCGGCCAAGCTGGCACCAGCCTCAAGAGCACGTTCCGACGCGGCCTGAATCGTTGGTCCATCGGCCATGGGATCGGAAAAGGGGAAACCCAGCTCAACAATATCAGCCCCGGCTGCGACCAGGGTGTGCACCAATTCAACGCCGGTTGCAAGGTCGGGATCCCCAGCGGTGATAAAGGGAATCAGACCGGGGCGGCCCTCTTTTTTGAGTTGTGAAAAAACCTCTGCGATACGACTCATGGAATATCCTGCGAAAAACCACCTTCCCATGACAGGTTCAGTGGCAAGACCAATTAATGATGAACATCCGGCAGTCTAATCGAAGCAGAGGCCGGGTTTCAATCCTTTTCTCGCCGTGCAATGCGCTTCGAGTGCAGGTAGCGATCAAGGTTTGCGAGCAGTTTGAGCTGATATTTGCGAAAGGCCTCTTCCCCGGTGATGCGCGCAAGAATGGCCTGCGGACCATAAATAAAATTCTCAATTCGCAGTTGCACGCCTGAATTCACCGCTTCCAACCGAAACGCGGTCCCAGCCTGACTGCTTAAAACACCCGCGCGACTCCAGAGAAACCCATGGGGACTCTCCACCCGGCCCAAGCGGGCAGGAGACGCGTCGGGCAGCCCTTTAAGCGTCAAGCGTATGGTACTTCCGTTGGCAAATGATCCGCTCAATTCGGCGCGCTCGGCCCCCGGCCACCAGTCAGGCCAGCGCTCCACGTTGGTCAACACGCGCCAGACCTGAGCCTGAGTCAAGGGATATTGGCGGGTGCTCTGGACCGTAAAACTGCTCTTTTGCCCCAACAACACCAACGCACCGAAGGCCAACCCAAGCAGGATCAGAAGCAGGGCAACCTTCTTCAACATGGGTATTCTCCATCCGCTGAGGTCCGTTGAGGTTTAATCTTTTTTGGTTGGACGCTGCCGTGGCCGCGACCCGGGCTTGCGCTGTGGTCTCTCACCGCTCTTATGGCGCACGGTCGGTGGTATCCGTTTACGCCGTGCGACCCGTTTATAGTCAAAGCAAAAATCTTCGTCGATCGGCATGGTGCTCGGGATCGGCTGCCCGATATAGGCTTCAATCTCCGGCAATTGGTAGACGGTCTCCTCGTCGGCAAAACTGATCGCCTTGCCGCTGGCCCCGGCCCGGGCGGTCCGTCCGATGCGATGTACGTAGTCTTCGCGATCCTGCGGCAGATCATAATTGACAACATGTGTAATATTGTCGACGTGAATACCACGTGAGGCGACATCGGTCGCCACCAGGTAGAGGATTTCTCCCAACTTGAAACGTTCGAGAATCCGCATCCGTTTCTTCTGCGGCACATCCCCCGAAAGCACAGCGGCGGAAAATCCGTTGGCTTCGAGCAAATCACCAAGACGCTCCCCCTCGGCCTTGGTATTGATGAACAGAAGCATCCGCTCAATCTTCTCCTCACTCTTGAGCAAGCCATTGAGCAGGGCAAACTTCTCACGCCGTGAGACATGATAGAGGATCTGCTCAACCTTTTCAGCCGCCACCTGCTTTGGTTCAATAGAGACCTTTTCAGCGATATTCATGAATTCGTAGGCGAGCTCCATCACCTGCGGAGAGAGGGTCGCCGAAAAGAGCATGGTCTGACGTTTCTCAAAGGATGGCAGCTGGCGCAGAATATAGCGCAGGTCCTTGATAAAACCCATATCGAACATGCGATCGGCCTCGTCGATCACCAGCATCTCAACGCGGTGCATCGCAAAGACTCGCTGCTTGAAGTAATCGATCAGACGGCCCGGCGTAGCGACGATGATGTCGACCCCATCCTTGAGCGCCTGCCGTTGCTTGTCGTAGTCCATGCCGCCGAAGATCGCCTGGACCCGCAGTCCGGTATGGCCTCCGAGCAGTTCGGCATCGCTGCAGATCTGGACCACCAGCTCGCGCGTCGGGGCCATGATCAACGCCCTTGGATTGTTGCTGGTTTTGAGTTCGCTAGCCAGCAGGCGACTGAAGATCGAAATCAGAAAGGCCGCAGTTTTTCCGGTACCGGTCTGGGCCTGCGCGGCGACATCCTTGCCCGCGATTGCCAATGGAATCGATTCTTCCTGAACCGGGGTCAGCTTTTCAAAGCCAGCATCCTCGATCCCTTTAATAACCTGGTCATGCAGATCAAATTGAGTAAATTTCATTTTCTTCTTTCAATAATCAGGGTTCAGGCTTCAGCAAACAGACACCAGGACAATCCCCGTTCCCCGCAGCCTGAAGTTTGCCCCCCTGGATTAAACTTCGACGCCCATCGCCTCAGCGACGGTATGAATATCTTTGTCTCCACGCCCGGAGAGGCAGACGACGATAATCTGATCCGGGGTCATGCTCGGTGCAAGTTTCAGGGTATAGGCCAGAGCGTGGGCACTCTCGAGTGCCGGGATAATCCCCTCGGTCAGGGTTAGACGCTGGAACCCATCCAAGGCTTCCTGGTCGGTAATAGAGACATACTCAGCACGCCGAATCTCGTGCAAATGAGCGTGTTCGGGACCGACCCCCGGGTAATCAAGCCCGGCAGAAATTGAATGGGCATGATCGATCTGACCATCGGCATTCTGCAGCAGATAGGTCTTGTTGCCGTGCAGAACCCCCTTGGCCCCAGCCGAAATCGATGCGGCATGTTTGTCGGTATCGACGCCGAGCCCTGCGGCCTCAACCCCGATCAGACGCACATCAGCGTCGTTGATAAAGGGGTAGAAGAGCCCCATGGCATTTGACCCGCCACCAATACAGGCCAGTGCGACATCAGGCAATCGTCCAACAGCGTCCAGAATCTGCTGCCGCGCTTCGGTGCCGATCACGGACTGGAAATCACGTACCATTTCGGGATAAGGATGTGGACCTGCGACGGTGCCGATAACATAGAAGGTGTCTCGCACATTGGTCACCCAATAGCGCAAGGCATCGTTCATGGCATCTTTGAGGGTTGCAGTACCGCTGGTCACCTCATGCACCCGCGCGCCGAGGAGCTTCATACGGAAGACATTGAGCGACTGCCGCCTGATATCTTCGGCCCCCATGAACACATC
>JAKIUS010000069.1 GCA_021647445.1 Geopsychrobacter sp.
AAGAAACTGCACCAAATACGAGCGCGAGGACGAGTCAATGCTGTGTGAGGGGGGGATGAGCTTTTTTTGTGACAGGGATCATTGCTATCAGAAAATTACTCCCCTCCAAGTGCTGCAACGATCAAGGCCAACGAGATAATATGCAATATTTACCTGTTGGAGTCAACCGTAATGTCGGACTCTTCCTGAAATGTTCGCGAGGAGTTTGTGCTCAGTTTTAGGTATGAGGCTCAAGTAACCAAATTTTCTCCTTAGTTCTGATAGACCGACAGGTTGCGAGCAAACCAGAAAAAAGTTGTTTATCTGAACGGTTTTGGTTGCTATGATCAAAATTCTTCGCCACAGCTTTTTTTTGATCCACTGGGGATCTGTCTTGTAGGTGATGGTGGTTAATTAGCGGCGAGGGGTTGTGGCTTTCTCTTACTACCATAGTTCACTTCGAAACAAATTTTCTCTGGTCATCATATCAGCCTGTTTTGTCGTCCTGTTGCTGGTCAGTCTGCTTTTTGGCGCGATTGAGTATCGTTCTTTTCGGCAGAAATCTGCTGAAGAGCTACAGACTCTCTCCGCTATTCTTGCCGATCATCTGACGCAACCCTTGTTGATGAGCCAAAGGTTTAAGGCAAAAGAGGTTCTGACGGCGCTCGAGACCAACGAACCACTGCGCGCAGCCTATCTGTTCGATCTGAAAAACAGACCCTTCTCTCAATATTTGGATCCTGAGTTTAACACCTTTGTACAGCAGAATGTTGTCCGTGATTTTGCTGGGGAGGTTTCCGCCGATTGGATTAAGGCGGAAGGTCCTGTTTTGCGCTTTGGCTTTAATTCTCTCAGTCTCTATGTGCCGATCATTTTTCAGCATAAAAAAATCGGTGGGCTTTATTTGCTTTCCGATTTGAACGGACTTGATCAACGCCTCTGGGGCCTGGTTTTTGTGGTCTTGCTCGCGGGTGCTGTTGTTGTAGCTTTTGCCTGGTGGGTTTCTGGATGGATGCAGGGACCCATTTCAAATCCGATTCTGCAACTCGCCGAGACGGTTCAGCAGATTTTCGAGACGGGAGACTATCATCTGCGTTCGCAGAAATATTCGGATGATGAAGTCGGTCAGTTGGTCGATGGCTTTAATAATATGCTCAGTCAGATTGAAATTCGTGATTGCAAGATTTCTGAGCATCAGACCTATCTGGAACAGACCGTTATGGAGCGCACGGCAGAATTAACCTTGACGGTCAGAGATCTGGAGTGCGCACGTGCACAAGCGGTTGCCGCCAATCAAGCCAAATCGGTTTTTCTGGCGAATATGACCCATGAACTCAGAACCCCTCTGGTCGGCGTTCTCGGGATGAATGAATTACTGATAGACAGCAGTCTCGATGCCGCTCAAAAGACCCTGGCTGAATCGGTACAACGCTCTGGACGAGAACTCCTTGAACTCATCAATGACATCCTCGATTTTTCCAAAATTGAGGGCGGACATCTGAAGCTTGATATTCAGGAAATTGATCTGCTGGAAGTGGTTGAAGAAGTTGTGACCATGCTTGCCGATCGTGCCTATAGCAAAGGTATTGAGGTGGTCTGTGCCGTTTCCCCCTCGGCGGCCTGGCGTGTACGGGCCGATCCTCAGCGGTTGCGTCAAATTCTCATCAACCTGCTCGGCAACGCGATTAAATTCACTCAACAGGGACATGTTGGCCTCAGTTTGTCGCGCCAGGAGAATGCCTTTGTTTTTGAAATTGAAGATACCGGGATTGGAATCGATAAAGAGGCTCAAGCTGGCATCTTTGAGGCATTCTCTCAGGTCGATGATTCGACCTCCAGGCTGTTTGGCGGTACTGGACTTGGGCTTTCGATCGTTGATGATCTGACGAAAATGATGGGTGGGCAGCTTTCACTGCGGAGTGAGCCCAAAAAAGGGTCTGTTTTTCGGGTCGAACTCCCGTTGCCCGGGATATCGCCCGCTTTTGTGCGGCTGCCCCCCGACAAGCGAGAATCTGTTTTGCTGTTCGACTCAAATCCTCTGACGCGCGAGTCGTTGCGCAGTCGACTGCATGACGTTGGCTATACGGTTGACGCTGTCGGTTCTGTCGCTGATTTTTGCACCAGCGTTCAACTACGTAAGGGCAAGACTCCCTTGGGCCTGGTTATTCTCGCTGCAGGTCAGCATACGGAAATTGCCGATTTTCTCGACCGGTTTAGCACTGAGTATCGGACACTGGTCCGTTTGTGTAAGAAACTCTCCAAGGTTCCCGTGGAGAGCGATGAAATTGAAATTCTTCAACCGTTGCTCTGGCGGCGACTCGTGCACTATGATTTTTATGCGGCAGAAGTGAGGCCGGCTGAAGAGGGTTGTCTGTCCGTCAAGGAGACGTTGAATATCGATTCTTTCGTGCCCGAAGATGGGGGGAAAGGGCGGGTTCTGATTGTCGATGACAATACCTCAACCCGTGAATTGATCGGGTTTTCTTTGGTTGGTTCGGGGTGGCAAAGTGACGATGCCTGTAATGCCGAAGGCGCTTTTACCGCGCTGGCAAAACAGCAATATCAGTTGGTCTTGATGGATATTAATATGCCGGGCATGGACGGTCTCGATGCGACAAGAAAATTACGTCAGCAGGGGTTAGAAATACCTATTTTTGCCCTGACCGCTCATGGTGACATCAAGGTTCTCGATGCCTGTCTGGAAGCGGGCATGCAGGGTGCGTTGCGCAAGCCCTTTCGCCAGCAGGAGTTGTTTAACGTTTTGGATAAACATGCCAGGGCGATAGATTCTGACGGTCGTAACTCGTGCGGAGCTGACGCATGAATATAGATATTATTAAACAGCCTGTCTTCTGGTTGTTTCTGTATGCTTTTGTGCTGCTTGGGGTTGGTTTGATGTATCTGGAGACTCTGACGGACACCTCTTTTTTCCGGGTGTCAACGGTCAGCGTTTCTGCGGGTGAAGATGGGACTCTTTTGCTTGATGTGCAAGGAGAGGGGTTGCAGGAGAAACTTCCTGCTCATCTTGTGCTGGACGCAACAAATCAACATGCGATTGTCGGTTCTATGCCCATTTGGGGACAGGCTGTTGACATCGAAATTGTTAAGGGGAAAGCCTATGTGGTGAGCAGCGGCGAAGGGGTCAGGCTCTTCAATTTAATTGATCCCGTAAACCCTGAAGCGGTGGGCCATCTTTCGGGAGGTGCAAGCGCTTGGCGCGCCGATGCTGATGAGAATTATCTCTATTTAAGTTCTCAGTTTCGAGGCGTTTCGATTTTGAAACTGGATAATCTGCAGTCAGCTCTGCCAGGCATTAATACTACGAATGCGGCAAAAAACAGTATTCATAGAGATTCGTTTATTTTTATAGCTAATGGTAAAAATGGTGTTTCTGTTTACGATATATCGAAGCAGGGCGCAGACAGGCATGTTGGTCAGCTCGCGTTGCCGGGAAATACCACACAACTGGCCTTATTTGATCGCTTCCTGGTTGCCGCCAGTAATTTTGGTGGCCTTCATTTGATCGATATCCATCAGCCTGCCCATCTGAACGTACTGCAAAGTGTTAAAGCTCAAAAAAAATATGAGAATGTGACGGTTGTTGATCAGTATCTCTATGCTTCAGATGGCGATGCCCGGGTTGATATCTTTAGCCTTGCGCAGGGACGTCTGCAGAAAATATCGAGTTTTCAAATCTTCGGTAATGTGCGGGACTTTTTGCGTGCAGAGAATTTTCTTTATATCGCCGAAAGTTCCTATGGCGTTAGTAAGCTGGACATTCGCGATCCGGTGCATCCCCGCAGAGTTGGCTTTGTCGGTACGCCGGGAGAACCGGGAGGTTTGGGGCTTTATCTACATTATCTGTATGTTGCATCAATGTCGCAGGGGGTGCAGATTGTCGATACTGAGCGGTTTGAACCGCGAAATTATATTGGCGCAATTGATACGCCTTCTGATGCTTTCGACCTAGTTGTTGATGAGGGCTGGATTTACGTTGCTGACGGGATGGCCGGCTTGCAGGTTATCGATGGCAGGGATCTCAAGCATTTGAAGAATGTTGCACAGCTTGCGACCGATTATTCCGCGAAGTCTTTAATTAAAAATGGCAATATTATTTATCTCCTTCTTAAAAAATGGGGTCTGTCGATCATTGATATAAGCGATCCCCGAGCGCCTCGACAAATCGGTTTTTTGAAGTCAGAGTTTCGCATTTCATCCCTTGCTATCCAGGGGACAACTCTTTTTGCCGGTTCATATGATAAAAAATTATTGGCGATCGATATTTCTTCTCCGGGCCAGCCTTGGGTAACTCAAGTTCTTGATCTTCCCGACAAGATTCGAGAAATCGCCGTGCATGATGAGTATGTTTTCATGGCGGCTGAAAACTCTGGGCTACTGGTTGCCTCCTTTGCTCCTGGTCAACCTGGGCGAATGGTTGCCGCCCTGCAACGACCCTGGCCAATGTCCGAGTTTTCTGCTGCCCTTGGAATCACGATCCGTGGAGATTATGCCTATCTGGTTCAGGGCGAGGAGGGGTTTCAGATTATTGATATCAAGCGCCCAGGGGATCCGCGGGTAATAGGCAGTTTCTATCATTCAGGACGCAGTCTTGGTGTCGAGGTGACCGATAATTATGCGGTTCTTTCGACGCGGTGGGATGGGTTCTCTTTTGTTGATATTTCTGATCCTGAACATCCTTATCTGGCGGCTCACATCGATTCACCGCGAAGTACACGTGGCTTCAAGCTCGTGGGAGACAAACTTTATGCATCAGGACGGACCAACGGGATCAGTGTCCTCCCTTTCCCGCTCAAGAAGATTTTTGCCCATATAGGGAAGGGCCTTACGCTTACTTTTCCCAGACCTCAACACCCTGGCTGGTATGCTTTAAGTCTTGGTGGGGGGGAAGCAGGTGAGGTGATCGTTACGACTGTAGAAATTGATTAATGTTTAAAAGAGGATCTCGGCATTTGCCCAGAATTGACGACCGAGTCCAAATTCATTGTTAGCCGTTCCGATTTGGTTTTTATTGTCAAAGACATTGTAAATATCAAGGTTTAAGATCATCTGCGCTAGTTTTTGGCGGTCTGATTTCCATTCGATCCGCCAGTCAAAAGTAAGAAACCTCGGTTTTGTCACCTGGTCGTAAATATCATTGCCGTCGGCCGCATTTACTCTGGTATCCTCCAGCCGTTTATAGCGATCTTGAAATTTGGCAACATTGGTGAATGTGACCCGGTGAGAAAGTTGGGTTATCCAGGTCAGGTTGGCTGTCCAGGGACGAGTATAGTCGTCACGCGGCAGATCGCTGAGCGAAATCAGTTGATTTTGATACCAGATCAGCTGGGTAAGATCGTTACTATCGAAGGTGTCGTCGTAGCTGTCGTTACTGCTCTTGACCTCTTCATAGCCAAAATTGAATGACAGGAATTGTCTCTTCCACTGACGCTCCCAAGAGAGTCGATAATTTTTATAATCCCTGCTGCCATTGTTGTTCAGGCGGATATGCCGAATTCGATATTTGTCGGCAATGATGAACGGGTCAACCTCCTTTGCCAACTGGTCGCTGTATTGCCGTTGGATATATTCAATCAGCAGGCGGCCGCCAAGCAATGCCTGATCCAGACCCAGGGATTGTTCATCAGCGTAAGGGGTTTTAAGCTTCGTGAATGTTGAATCTAAGGGGGATATCGTAGCGGCATTCGCCCAGGGCGTCGGACTGTTCGTGACGCTATCGAAGGAGCGGGTTTGTTTGGTGAATGGCTTGATCCCCTCACGGATTTTGTAGGTTAAGATTGAACGATCATAATAGCGGTTTGCTCCGCCAATCAGAATGGTCTGTTGGTTGCCAAACAGGTCATAGCTTGAGGCCAGACGCGGGGCCAGATTCTGATTCTGCATGAGGTTGTCATAGGAATAACGAATTCCGGGTCGGATGGTGAGTTTCTGGATGCTGATCTTGTCTTCTGCGTAGATATCATACTGATTGATTCTCGTGCTGGCGCTGTTGGCCGTGTAGATTTTACGCTTGCTGAGATATTGTTCGCCCGCAATACAGGCGGTGTCGGCAGGGGCGCAGATGACATTTGCCAGTTTGGGTGAAGTATAGCTAAAAGCGTTCTCTTTTCGCTTGAGCTCCGCTTTGATCCCTTCATATTCGACGCCGAGATTAAGGGTATGTTCAAGCCCGGCAACATCGAGTGGGATTGATGTCCAGTCTGCTGAAAGGTTCAGGCTCTGTTGGGTCCGTTCGAGGTCTCCGAGGCCACCTTCCTTGCTGAACCCACTGCCGACCAGGGCTCCCCAGGGCTTCGATGTCGGGACGCCGCCATCATCGGCATCCCATTTGAAAAGTTCTTGTGGCGCCTCGCGACGATCCTGACTGCTGCGATAAGCGGCTCTTAGCTCAGTGTCTCCAGCCAGACCTTCATGTTGGTAGTTCGCTACGATGGAGAACGCATCATTGTTAAGCGTAAATTGACTGTCTTTGGTCTTTCTCAGGAAGACTTTTGCTTCATAGGGGGAATAGGTCGTCGTTAAGCGAATGCTATCGGCATCGGTCGGTTCAAGGAGATATTTCAGAAAATAGGTCTCTATGCGCCGGGATTGATCTTCCTTTTGAGTGAGCAGATACAGAGGGATTTTGGAATAGCGCTGCTCATAGGCGGCGAGAATTCCACTGTTAGGGCTTAATGGGAGATTGACTTCCGCGCTGACAAATTGTTTGTTAAACTCGGGTTGCTGATCCGGGCTGTCCGAGCGGCTGAAATTTTCTTGATCCGCCGGGGCGACAAAGAAATTCGTCCACTCATCGCGGGTCGTGGAATAACTCAGACTTCCTGTGTAATCAGGAGAAGGGTCACGGGTTTCTGATGCAACAACACCGCCGGTAAAGCCACCAAATCGGGCAGGGATATTGTGCTCGTAGACAGTGACTTGTTCTAGCAGCCTGGTTCCAAGGAAGATCTCCTGAGGGTGACCGGGGATATTGGAGATGCTGTTTTGTCCATCGAACAGGGGATCGAGCAGACTGTTGTTGCCGATGCCGTCGATGAGGAAATCATTATCATTGATCCGTCCGCCCGATATCGACAGACTCGGTGGCTCAATCTCTCCGCCGGTGAACGAGCTGTCTTTCTTCTCCGCAAAATGGACACCCGGCATAATGCTGAGGAGTTCATTGATGGAGCCGTTGCGATTAGGGTGCTTGTCGATCAGTTCCTTGCTGAGGGTGCTTGCGCCGATAAGTGGGTCGAGGCGGGTTGATTCGACAATGACCGCTGGCAAGGTTTGAGCTGAATTCTGTCGAATGTTCTGTTGCGGCACCCGGGGGCTTCATCCGCACTGACCAGGTTTACTGTGGCAAGTATGACGCTCAAAAAAACGAGAAGTATTTTGCTGGCGGCGGGGGAACGGGATTTCATGAACTTTCCTCATTTCATCCCCCTTTATTTACAGGACAGCGTAGCTTAACAATTGTAAGGTGCTGTAATCAAGTTAGAAAGTGTTCTTTAA